>NZ_JACGVR010000025.1:0-57626 GCF_014077325.1 Colwellia sp. BRX8-5 | reverse complement strand
CTTCACCGTCATACTTAATTTATTTCAGTATATGTTTTTGTTTTGTTAACTACGAGATCCTGAAACAAGTTCAGGATGACGGGTGTTGTATCAGGATGACGAAGGATGTTGTAGCAGGATGGCGGATGTATTATCAGGATGACGGATGTGGTATCAGGATGACGGAGGTGTTATCAGGATGACTGAGGCTTATCCCTTTACCGTCATGCTGAATTTATTTCAGTATCTGCTTTTGTGTTGTTAACGACGAGATCCTGAAACAAGTTCAGGATGACGGGTGAGTTATCAGGATGACGTAGGTGGTATCAGGATGACGACGGATACGGTATCTGGTTGACGGAATCCAGATCAGCATAACGGGCTTGTATCAGGGCAGGGTAACTGAAACTGTTAGTTAAATATCTGTTAAGCCCCAAACGAAGGCAATTACACCTGTGAAGCCAATAAGTATCATATAGGCGGTGCCGATAAACGAATATTTGATAAAGGTCAAAAAATAACCCTGTTTATAGACGCGCTTTTGCATGATAAATAAATATATCGGGATCCAAATTAATAAGGCTTTACTGGCAAATTCAATCGAGCCAGTAAGTAAAGGGAGGACTGTTTCACTATAGCCAGCAAACACATCTAGTAACTCTACCAACAATATAGTAAAGAAAATAAAACTATGGCTGTGCAAGGCAACCGTTAAATGTTCCATATACAGTCGTTTGGAAAATATAAACATTATTTTTAATAAAACAGCAAAAAGAGGTAGTAAAACAAACATTAATTGCGGTAATTTTCCAATAACTTCTTGCACTAATGGCGTTGCATCAGAGCGGAAGGCATTTTCTGCTTTCTTGATCAAAGACTTTGTAAACACATTAAGGCTTTTATTATTCTCGTCACTCAAGAAATCAAAAGACAAGGTACCATCGGCATTATTGCCTATGGTCGTAGAAGTTTTTTCTACATTATCTAGTTCCTCACCATTTTTAAATTTTGCAATATTTGAGGTTAATAAATCATAACGTTCTTTTTTATTCCCGCTAAGTGCTTGTCCATCTTTAAATTGTCTTAATTCTAAATCGACAAGTGTTTTGGTCATATCAATTAACCGTTTATTTTTTTCAATACTGTAATCTTTATTAATATCGGTTAAATAGGTCTCAAATTTTGCGATACTTTTTGTTGTTTCTGACAAATCAACGGTATTATCTGGTGAGCCATCAATGGCTTTAAGCTTGTTTTTTTCAAGTAAAACAAGCTGATCTTTGATTTGAGTGATTGATGTCTGATTGTCGCTTACCGCGAGAAGAGTATTACTGTCTGAGAGCACAAAAAATTTTAAGGTAATAAAAAAGACAATACTCACAAAAAGGTATAAACGTAGCGGAGGCACGTAATGCACGCGTTTTCCGGCAATATACTCATTAGTTAAAAAACCAGGACGAGCAACTAATGGCAATATAGTTCGGGCGGCACGAGAATCAAAACTAAAAATATCATCAAGAAGGTGTAATATCACCACCCAAAAATATTTCAATGTTGATTCTGCTTGTTGACCACACTGACCACAAAAAGGACCGTTGAGTGGCTGATGACAATTATCACAATTGTTATTTGCTGAACTTCTCATGGTATCAGGCTGTTCAGAGACTGATGGCGTGATATCAAGATCACTATTTTTTTTAACTAACTCGGTATTTTGCATAAAAGTTTCAGAATAAATACAAACAATAGAACAAAATCATAGCATTATGTTTATAAAAGTGTGAATGAAAAGTTATAAATATTTACAAATTAATTGAGTTAACTGCGTGCTGTTTGTATAACTATCTGCTAAATTTACTCTAATAAGAAAAATAGGGTTGAATGTACTATGTTTACTATTATGCAAAAAAGTAAATAATAAACAAAGTGTAGTAATAGAAAAGCCAAATACAGGAGAATTATAATGGCGTTTGAAGTTAAATTTGAATTAACAGAGTCAGACTTAGACCACTTCCGTGATGTAATGCGTAAAGCACAATCAGGAGCTGCAAAACTTAGTGAAGCAGTTATTTTAAGTAACGCTAAGAGTATTAGCCAAGATATTAAAGGAAGTGTTCCAGAATTTGTCAGCGAGCGCATTAAAAAACTAGAAACTTTAGTGGCGATGATAGAAGACTCTGAATGGAAAATTCCAGCAGAAGAGCGCAGTGATGTGCTAAGTGCATTGGCCTATTTTAGTGATCCAGAAGATTTAGTACCTGACCATATTCCTGTATTAGGCTTTTTAGACGACGCCATCATGATTGAATTAGTTGCCGAAGAACTGAAAGACGATATTGAAGCGTTTCTAGAGTTTTGTGCTTATCGTAGCCGAGAAGAAGGTCGTAGTGGTGATGCTACAGTGACTCGTGAAGAGTGGCTAGATTCTAAACGTCGCGAACTTCATAGTCGTATGAGAAACCGACGCTCTACTCGTCGTAGCGGTCGCTCATCATTTCGTTCAGTTTTTTAAACACTACTTTAAAAACATTGAATTCTAAAAGCTTACTCATTTTTTGAGTAAGCTTTTTTTATGTGTTGTTAACGAGGAGATCCTGAAACAAGTTCAGGATGACGGGTGTGGTATCAGGATGAAGGAGGGGGTATCAGAATGACTGAGGCTTATCCCTTTGCCGTCATGCTGAATTTATTTCAGTATCTGCTTTTGTGTTGTTAACGACGAGATCCTGAAACAAGTTCAGGATGACGGAGTTGTTATCAGGATGACGGAGGTGTTATCAAAAGGACTGAGGCTTATCCCTTTACCGTCATGCTGAATTTATTTCAGTATCTGCTTTTGTGTTGTCAACGATGAGATCCTGAAACAAGTTCAGGATGACGGAGGTGGTATTAGGATGACGGAGTTGTTATCAGGATGATGGGTGTGTTATTAGGATGACGAAGGTGTTATCCGAATGACTGAGGTTTATCCCTTTGCCGTCATGCTGAATTTATTTCAGTATCTGCTTTTGTGTTGTTAACGACGAGATCCTGAAACAAGTTCAGGATGACGGAGGTGGTATCAGGATGACGGAGGTGTTATCAGGATGACTGAGGCTTATCCCTTTTCCGTCATACTGAATTCATTTCAGTATCTGCTTTTGTGTTGTTAACGACGAGTCCTGAAACAAATTCAGGTTGATGGATGAGTTATCAGAATGACTGAGGCGGTATCTGGTTGACTGAGGTGGTCTCATAACGATGGATTTGGTATCAGGATATCAGCAGTCGTCATCCGTGAGTAACGTATATCATTACCACTAAAAATCCAATGAGTACGGTATTTAAAGCAATAATATAAGCAAAACCTTTCACACCTTCTTTTACACTAAAGCCTTTAGCATCTAGATATCGCCACCAAAAAAGGCACATGATAATAGGGAGTAGAAAGAACAGTTTAATCATATTAATTCCTCGGTTTTATTTTTTGTTTCGAAAGGGACTTTTTCGCTCCAAGGAGCAACTTTAAATAACATAAGCATTCCTGGGATCGCGAGGAAAGTACAAAGAAAGTAGAACGATGTCCAACCTATTTGCTCTACAATAAGGCCAGTTGTTGCATTGGCAAAGGTTCTAGGCAAAGCGGTTAGCGCCGTAAAGAGTGCAAATTGCGTTGCAGCAAAAGCGGGGTTGGTTGTTCTTGCTATAAAGGCAGTAAATGCAGCTGTACCTAAACCAACACCTAAGTATTCAAAGCCCATCGCAAAAGCTAGAGCGTAAGTATTATGACCTATTTCTGCTAAAGCGGCAAAGCCTAATATGCTGATGATTTGCACAAAGCCAAACAACCATAATGCCTTATTTATACTGAGCTTTATCATTACAATGCCGCCAACAGCAAGCCCGATAGTCATCGCAATAAGCGACGCTGTTTTAGCAACCACACCAATTTCTGTTTTAGTAAAGCCTAAGTCTATAAAAAAGGGAGTTTGCAGGGCTGTAGCCATACTGTCGCCTAATTTGTATAAAAATAAAAAAATGAGAATTTGTAAGGCACTTTTAAAACCTTTTCGTGAAATAAAATCTCTAAAAGGCAATACAACAGCATCATGTAATGTTTTAGGAGCAAGATGTTCGCTTTTACTCTCTTTAATACATAAGGTCAGTAAAATACCGATGAGCATAAACGCAGCAACAATAAGAAAAACTGATTGCCAGCTGATATGGTCAGCCAATATAAAAGCTAACGAGCCCGGCACTAAGCCAGATAGACGATAAGCCTGTACATGGATAGAATTACCTAAGCCCAGTTCGTGTTCTTGCAATAACTCCCTGCGATAAGCATCAAGAACAATATCTTGGCTTGCACTAAAAAAAGCAACAGCAGCGGCAAGATAAGCGACAGACCAAATATTTATAGTAGGGTCTATAAAACCAAAACCAGCGATAGAGAAGAGTAATAAAACTTGCGTAGCGAACATCCAACTTCGACGTCGACCTAACATCGGAAAAGAATACCTGTCCATCAATGGCGACCAAATAAACTTCCAAACATAAGGAATGCCAATTAATGAGAATAAACCTATCTCAACTAGACTTACTCCTTCTGATCTTAACCAACCAGGTACCAGTTGATATAAAATAAATAACGGCAAGCCCGAAGTGAATCCGGTGAAGATACAAATCAACATTCTTTTATTGAGAATAGCTTCTTTGAATGTTTGTTGAGTGGTCATGCAATTGCCTACAAAAATCTTAGTAGGCATAGGCTATCAAAATGTTATTGAAAACAGAAGTTTATTCTTGAGTTCTGTGACCAAGTGTCGAGGATTTTACTAACGTTAGCCTAAGGTAACGGACGCCAGCCAATACAGTCAATAGGATAACTGCCAGTACCTGTGAAGAAATCTAAACAGGTCGTTATTTCACTTTTAAAATACAAATCATGGCTCAGTGATTGTGCTCCATGTAAACTCATCTCATGGACTAAGTGCCAAAAAACGCGCTCTTTTGCACTACTCGGCATTTCATCATTTACCTTGAGCAATGTCCATTCCTCCATGGTATCAAGGATGAATGTGTCGAGTTCGGTATAATGCAATGATTGGTTAATCACAGCTTTAATATAGTAAGCTATTTGTTGTGTTTTTTCGTTGATAAACGGCTCAATTATCATGGCATCCTCAGTTCACTTTCGTATTTAAATCATTCAAGTAGGAAAGTAGCTACCACTTTATTGAAATGGTGAAAATAGTTGTTATTGTTTATTTACTACCTTATATATCGTAGATTAAAAACAGTTTGTCAAAGGTGTAGGCAATTTAATTTTCATTTAATTGTAAGAACGTACAAAAAAGAATGTTTATTATGGCATTATTATAGTCAGAAATATTGACTCCTGACTATAATTTACAGCTGAAATTTTATTGGATAAATTTATTCTTCTGGTAATAAAGTGGCTTTAATTAAGGTAATAGGTTCTACGGGCACATCGTCCCAGCCCATCGCATCGCTATAGTGTGTTTTAGCTAAATTCATAGCATCAACAACTGCCTGACCTTCAATAATGGCGCCGAATACGGTATATCCCCAGCGACGGCCTGGATCTAAACTTTTATTGTCAGCCATATTAAAAAAGAATTGACGATTTGCGGTGTGTGGGCGATTTTCTTTTGCCATAGCAATAGTGCCACGTTCATTTTTTAAACCATTACCTGATTCATTAACAATATTTCCAGTGACTTTTTTAAAATTGAAGTCCTCATCATAGCCACCGCCTTGTACGATAAAGTCTGAGACAATACGATGAAAAATCGTATTGTTGTATTCACCTTTAACCACATACATTAAAAAATTATCAACAGTTAATGGCGCACGAATGCGGTCTAATTCAACAATGATGACTCCTTTTGATGTTTCTAATTTCACTTTTGGAAATAAGTTATTAGGATCAATGGCAATATTATTCGCTGATAGAGTGCCAGATAAAAATATAAGTAAAAAAAATAAACCTTTCATTATCATTTCTTCTTTTAAAGGAGCTGTTAAAAATTACTTTATAAAACGCTGAATTTCAATGTTATTAATAACTTGAGATAATAACTGAGTAAGTTGTTGACTAAAGTCTCGCTCTAATACCGCAATATCTGCGCCCAATGGGCCTTCACTAGTTCCGCGAACTTTAAAGGTGTTGCTCAACGTTTGTGAGCCATTGTTTACAGTTACGCGGATCACAAGTTCATTGTTAACTTGATATTTCATCATTTCTTGTTGCACGCTGCTCAAGCCATTATCAATAATTATTTCAATTGCATTACCCGCTTGAGCGTTAATGTCTAAGCCCTGTTTTTTAAATTCAGCGGCTAACGCTTCCTCAACAATACGGTTTAATGGTTGCTGACTAGAATAAACCTCTGCTGCTTCATCTTTTCTTAATACTTGCACAACATGCTGGGCACTTCGCAAATCAGTGACCGTTAAACTCGCTTGTTTATTTTGATAAGCACTTTGGCTAGATGCACCATTATTTATGCTTAAATCTGGAGCAATAACCACGTAAGTGGGTTTGTTGGCACAAGCCGTCAGTACAAGCAGTAAAGTTGTTGCGGCTAATGTTTTAATTTTATTGTTAATGAATATATTTTTCATGATCTGATTAACTCCATTATTTTATTGATGAAAGCGTGACAAATTTATCATTGCTGGCAATGAGTTTTTCATTACCAAAAAGTCGTTTAAGTTTAATATGGTATCCGAGTTGCCGATTACCAATAATGCGTAACTCACCACCGTTCTTTAATGCTCTATGGCTATCGCGAAACATCTGCCAAGCGATATGGTCTGTGGTTGCATTTTGCTGGTGAAAAGGAGGGTTACACAAAATCAAATCAACACTATTAGGCTCCATATCGGCTAAGCAGTCATTTATCATGAACTGACACTGTTCGAGTTGCTCTGGTAAGTTTTTACTGATATTAGTCTTAGCAGAATCAACAGCCATATAAGATTCATCAACAAAAGTAACTAATGCCTGGGGTTGCTCTGCCAGTACGGCTAAACCAATCACACCATTGCCGCAGCCTAAGTCAATAACACGACTACCTGCTTTGACTTCAGGAAGGTGCTTAATAAAGTGGCGAGCACCAATATCAAGTTTTTCACGAGCATAAACCCCTGAATGATTACTGATAATAAAAGCGCTATCTTCTAACGGCCAAACTGTTGGAAAAGGTGAAGATAAAACTTGCTTGTTATCAAGTTGAGAGAATACTAAACGTGCTTTCTTTACCGCTAAAGACGTTTTTGTTGTCCCTAAATATTTTTCAAATAATTTTAACGTCGAGCTATGGATATCTTTGGCTTTATCGCTAGCAATAAAAATAAGCTCTTGATTATATTTAGCTTTAATCGATAAAAGTTGATCGATCATTAATGACTTACTTTTAGGTATCTTGTACAACACCACGGTAATATTATCGGGTAGGTCATCCAAACTCGTTATTTGGCTAATATTGTCAAGCGACAAACCGTTTTGCTCAATATTATATTTTAACCCTTGGTGGCTTATCCAAGAATCGGAAACCGTAGTCACATTTGACTGAGTAAAGTTAGCGGTAATAGCGCCAAAGCTATCATTGAAAATTAGTAAGTTGTGCTGGCTATCCGCTAAACTTTGCTCATTAACATAATTAATTAAATACTCGTCGGCTGAATCCCAAGCAACTAGTGCACGGTTAACTTGACCAACGGGGTAGCGATCTAAAAAAAGGTTCTTGTCATAAACGCCATCTGCGTTAACAATAAAAGGGCTGATCATAATAAAGAGGTTCGATTTTCACCTAGAAGAATGTCAGCTATTGTGACAAAATATAGGGAATTGAGCCAGTGATAGTTGCCTCGAGCGCTTAAAAACTATTTTATAAATAAATGAATTTTTTTTTATCAATAATGGCAACTGTTTACTCGCCATTAATGCCAATGAAACGACTATAGCCATCCAGACTGATGGCATATTGTCTGTAACAAACTAAAATTACTCCACTACAGAAAAACACATCAGGGATTTAATAATGACCATTGAAGCTGTAATAGAACAAAAACTTCTTTCCGCATTTTCTCCAATACATCTCGATGTTATTAATGAAAGCCATCAGCATAATGTTGCACCGGGCAGTGAATCTCATTTTAAAGTGATTATTGTTACCGACGACTTTATCGGAGAGCGCTTAATTAAACGTCACCGAGCCATTAATTCGTTGCTTTCAACAGAGCTTGCCGAAAAAATACATGCGTTAGCGCTTCATACTTATACTAAAGATGAGTGGGACAAGTATTATGCAGATAATACCCCTTTGTCGCCTAAATGCTTAGGCGGTGGTAAAAAAACAGCGTAACTTTTGCAAATAAATGGGGTAAAACGCTAGCTAACCATGATTCGCGATTTTCCCCCTAATTTATTCTACCCTCATAATTGTATTCACTTTTCGTGAAATACCTGTTATTTACTCTTATCATTATCTATGTAAAATGAATAATATTTGGCAACAGCTATGTTACTTAATGGGTTAATTTAGCTAACAAGGTTATTGATGGGTCACCGATAACCCGAAACAATCATTTCAGGATTATTATGACTGATGGTGTGATTTACTTTGCTCATTGTGGTGTTGCGATTTAACTTTAATGTTGGTGGGATACGGTACAATATTTTGCATTGTACTTCCATGCTAGGGTCATTATGTTAGGCGCTGTTTATACGTTAAAAGCTGATGGCCGGGTTTAGGCAGATGTTTTTTATTAAAATAGCTAGCGGCTTTAATCCTTTATTTTGAGGTAAATGTTTACTGGTCATACCTCGTATTCTTTTTAGTAGCGTAAACTATGCGACAATTTTTAAATTTATGTCGCAATAAATATTGAATAATTACTAAATTGCCGAGTCGTTTGGCGATAAAAATAGTATTAATTAAAAGGTCTTCTTATGGTTATTAAACCTAAAATTCGTGGTTTTATTTGTACAAATGCACACCCAGCGGGCTGTGAAGCTCATGTCAATGAGCAGATTTCTTATGTAAAATCTCATCAACAGGCTAATGCCAAGCCAAAAAATGTTTTGGTTATTGGTTCATCTACTGGTTATGGCTTATCGTCACGTATAACCGCCGCATTTGGTAATAATGCTAAAACATTAGGTATTTTCTTTGAGAAACCGCCCACTGAAAAGAAAACAGCCAGTGCAGGTTGGTACAATACTTCGGCGTTTCAAAAGGCTGCTGAACAAGAGGGGCTTTGGTCTAAAAATATTAATGGTGATGCGTTTTCACATGAAATTAAAGCAAAGGCTATTGAAACAATTAAAGCTGAATTAGGTGAAATTGATCTAATCGTTTACTCACTTGCTTCGCCTCGTCGAACTGATCCAGATACCGGTGAAGTTTATTCATCGACGCTTAAACCTATTGGTCAAAGTGTAACCACTAAAAACCTAAATACCTCAAAGCGTGTTATTGATGAAATTTCTGTTGAAGCAGCAAATGAAGCTGAGATACAAGGTACCATTGATGTAATGGGAGGCGCTGACTGGGAACTATGGATTAAGGCATTGAATGAGGCTGGCGTTCTTTCAGAAGGATTTAAATCAGTAGCTTATACCTATATTGGTAAAGAATTAACTTGGCCAATATACGGAAAAGCGACCATAGGTAAAGCGAAAGAAGATTTAGACCGTGCTGCATCGGCAATTAACAAAGCTACTGCTAACCTTAAGGGCGAAGCCCATGTTACCTCATTAAATGCGGTCGTTACGCAGGCGAGTTCAGCAATACCTATCATGCCACTTTATATTTCAGCAATGTTTAAGGTGATGAAGGCAGATGGCACTTATGAAGGGTGTATCGAACAAATTCAGAACCTATTTGTTGATAACATCTACAGTGAAACACCTCGCTTAGATGATAAAAATCGTTACCGTCAAAATCATAAAGAGCTTGAAGATAGCGTTCAAAAACGCGTGACAGACATTTGGAATACCGTTGATTCTGATAATATTGATGAGTTAACTGACTATGTTGGCTATCATCAAGAGTTTTTAAAGTTATTTGGCTTTAGTGTTGCAGGTGTTGATTACGAAGCTGATGTCGATACAATGGCAGAAATTAAGCATCTTTTATAACGATTAACTTTCATTATTTACGATTAGCATCAATAATAAAAAGCCGACATAAAATGTCGGTTTTTTTAGGTCTGACAAAATTTTTGGCTGATAAATGAGCGAAATCAATAATATTCAACTAATTTGTAATTTAAGTAACTGAGATCGTAGATAGCCTTAGAGTTTTTGTGTTAAAATCGCGCTAGAAATTTTAACTTAGAGCCAGTGGGTCTTTTTTATTCTTAAGCAACTTCCTTTGTTGCCAAGAAAGAAGTACTTACTGAAATACACTGAAATCGATAATTTGCTTTACCTAAATAATATTGATTACAAGTCATCGTAAAATAGTTTGTTTAGGTAAGTAGATGATTGGTTTTGATACTCCCATCAAAAGTAGTGCATGTGTTTATGATTACAATAAAAAAAGGTCTGGATGTTCCTGTCGTTGGTTCTCCCCAGCAGGTAATCCATGATGGCAACGCCATCAAAACCGTTGCAGCATTAGGTGAAGAGTTTGTGGGTATGCGACCAACCATGTTTGTTAAAGTGGATGATCGTGTTAAAAAAGGTCAGATTCTTTTTGAAGATAAAAAGAACCCTGGCGTTAAATTCACAGCTCATGCTGCCGGTGTTGTTAAAGAAATCAACCGTGGTGAAAAACGTGTTTTGCAATCAGTCGTTATTAAAATTGACGGCGATGAGCAAATTACATTTCCTTCATACACAGCGAATGAACTTAACTCAATAAAACGTCAAGATGTTGTTGATAACCTTGTTAATTCAGGTTTGTGGACAGCATTGCGTACACGTCCATTTAGTAAAGTTCCTGCCGTTGATTCAACGCCAACCGCCATTTTTGTTAGTGCAATGGATACTAATCCGCTAGCCGCTAACCCTGAAGTGATTATTAATGAACAAAGTGAAGCCTTTAAAAATGGCTTAACAATACTTACTCGTTTAACGAGTGGTGAAGTGTTTGTTAGTAAAGCGCCGGGTGCTAATATTCCCGTCGAAGCTAATGTGCAAGTTAACGAATTTGCAGGAAAACATCCTGCTGGTTTAGTTGGCACACACATGCACTTTTTAAAGCCGGTTAGTGCAGAGAAGTCTTCATGGAACTTAGGCTATCAAGACGTGATTGCTTTTGGACAGTTATTTACTACTGGTGAATTAAATAACACCCGTATTATTTCACTTGCTGGTCCTGCTGCTAAGAACCCTCGTTTAGTGCGTACTATTTTAGGTGCAAATACTGACGAATTAATCGCTGGTGAATTTGCCGACGGTGAATTACGTATTATATCGGGCTCTTTACTTTCAGGAGCAAAAGCAAAAGGTGTTCACGCTTATTTAGGTCGTTACCATGTGCAAATTTCGTTGATTTTAGAAGGTCGCGAGAAAGAGTTTATTGGTTACATGTATCCTGGACCTAATAAATTCTCGGTAACACGTGCATATATGTCTCATTTCTTCCCAAAGAAATTATTCAATATGACCACAACAACTAACGGTAGTCCTCGTGCCATGGTGCCAATTGGTAACTTTGAACGTGTGATGCCATTAGATATTCTCCCAACAATGTTATTGCGTGATTTATGTGCCGGTGATACCGACAGCGCGCAGCAACTTGGTGCTTTAGAGCTTGATGAAGAAGATTTAGCCTTGTGTACATTTGTTTGCCCTGGCAAAACAGATTACGGCGTTATTCTTCGTGAATGCCTAACCACAATAGAGAAGGAAGGTTAGACATGGGCTTGAAAAAGTTTATTGAAGATATTGAACCGCAATTTGAAAAAGGCGGTAAGCTAGAAACGTGGTACGCTTTGTATGAAGCTGTAGCCACCGGTTTATTTACTCCTGGTCAAGTGAACAAAGGTGCTACTCACGTTCGTGACAGTATTGACTTAAAACGCATCATGATAACGGTATGGTTAGCTGTTTTTCCTGCTATGTTTTTTGGTATGTACAACATTGGTTTTCAAGCAGCTGATGCCTTAGCTGCTGGTTATGCTTTACCTGATACTTGGCAAGTAGGCTTGTTCGAATTCCTTGGAGGTAGCTTATCTGCTGACTCGAGTGTCTTCGGTATGATGCTTTATGGAGCAATGTTCTTCTTACCTATTTATGCGACTACCTTTATTGTTGGTGGCTTTTGGGAAGTTCTCTTTGCTTCAGTACGCAAGCATGAAGTTAACGAAGGTTTCTTTGTTAGTTCAATCTTGTTTGCCTTGATCTTACCTGCAACAATTCCATTATGGCAAGTTGCTATTGGTATTACTTTCGGTATTGTTATTGCTAAAGAAATCTTTGGTGGTACAGGTAAAAACTTCTTGAACCCTGCGCTAGCGGGTCGTGCATTTCTGTTTTTTGCTTATCCAGGTGAATTATCAGGTGATGCTGTTTGGGTTGCTATTGATGGTTACTCAGGTGCGACACCATTAAGTGCAGCAGCAGCAGCCATTCCAGGATCGGTTGATTTTGCAATCAATACTAACTGGTGGAATGCATTCTTGGGCTTTATCCCAGGTTCTATGGGTGAAGTATCAACAGCTGCTATTTTCCTAGGTGGTGCATACATTCTGTATAAAGGTATTGCTTCGTGGCGTATTGTTTTAAGTGTTTTCGCCGGAATGGTGTTCACTTCATTACTGTTTAACAGTATTGGTAGCGATACTAACGCAATGTTTGCTATGCCATGGTACTGGCATTTAGTCACCGGTGGTTTTGCTTTTGGTATGATGTTTATGGCTACTGACCCTGTCACTATGTCTTTTACTAATACGGGTAAATACTGGTTTGGTGCATTAGTTGGTGTAATGGTTGTACTCATACGTGTAGTTAACCCGGCATACCCTGAAGGAATTATGTTAGCTATTTTATTCGCTAATTTATTCGCCCCTCTTTTCGACTATTTTGTTGTTCAAGGGAATATCAAACGGAGGCTCGCTCGTAATGTCTAGTAATAAAGAAACTCCAATTAAAACAATCGGCTTTGTGTTTTTAGTTTGTCTGGTTTGTGCTGCGTTAGTCTCTGTTGCTGCGATTAGCTTAAAACCGTTACAACAAGCTAATAAACTACTTGATAAGCAAACTAAAATTCTTGAAGCTTCCGGCTTATTAGAAAAAGCAGGTACTGATATTGTTGGTACTTACAACAAGTATGTTGTTGCTAAAATGATTGACCTAGATTCAGGGAAAATTATTGAAGGTAACACCGATATATTTGACGAACGTGCAGACGCTCGTGATGCTGCTAAAAGCTCAAAGCTTACTAACGATACCGCAGGTATTAATCGCCGTGCTAACCGCGCTGTTGTTTACTTAGTTAATAACGAGCAAGGTCAGCTAAATACTTTAGTTTTACCTATTGTTGGTTCAGGGCTGTGGGACTTAATGTACGGTTATATTGGTTTAGCGCCAGATTTAAATACCGTTCGTAGTCTTATTTATTCTGACTTAAAGGAAACTCCGGGTTTAGGCGCTGAAGTACTTAACCCTAAGTGGAAAGCTTTATGGCCAGGTAAGAAAATTTACAATGATAGCGATGAAGTGGCTATTAAAGTGATTAAAGGTGGTGCTAAAGCCGGTGATGTTCACGGCGTTGACGCATTGTCAGGCGCTACATTAACCAGTAATGGCGTGCAAAACACCTTACATTTTTGGTTAGGTGAGCAAGGTTATGGACCTTTTATTACTAAATACCGCAGTGTTGCTAGCGAAGGAGAGATGAACTAATGTCTTCAGATACTAAAAAAGTACTATTTGGACCTATTGTAGATAACAACCCTATCGCTTTACAGGTACTAGGTGTTTGTTCTGCTCTAGCGGTAACCAGTTCAATGGCAAACGCTTTGGTTATGACCATAGCGGTAATGCTAGTTACTGGCTTTTCTAACTTTTTTATCTCACTTGTGCGTAATCATATTCCATCAAGTGTGCGTATTATTGTGCAAATGGCGATTATAGCGTCATTAGTAATTGTGGTTGACCAAGTATTAAAAGCCTTCTCTTATCAGTTGTCGAAAGAGTTGTCAGTTTTCATTGGTTTGATCATTACTAACTGTATTGTAATGGGCCGTGCAGAAGCCTTTGCTATGAAAGAAAAGCCGGGTGTTAGCTTTTTAGATGGTATTGGTAACGGTTTAGGTTACGGCGCAGTTTTGATGATTGTTGCTTTTTTCCGTGAATTATTTGGTTTTGGTGAGATCTTTGGTATTGAAGTGTTTAAATTAGTTCAAAACGATGGTTGGTACCAAGGTAATGGCTTATTAGTCTTACCATTTAGTTCATTCTTCATTATTGGTTTAATCATCTGGGCTGTACGCCAGTGGAAACCAGAACAAGTAGAGAAGGATTAGCCCCATGGAACATTATTTAAGTATTTTTATTAAAACCATATTTATTGAGAATATGGCGTTAAGCTTCTTCTTGGGTATGTGTACTTTCTTAGCTGTGTCTAAGAAAGTAAGTACAGCCATTGGTCTAGGTGTTGCGGTTGTGGTGGTATTAGGTTTAGCTGTTCCAGCTAACCAAATTATTTATCAAGCTATTTTAGCGCCAGGTGCTTTAGACAGCATGATGGGAATTACTGAACAGAAAGATTCAATTGATTTAAGCTTTTTATCATTTATTACCTTTATCGGTGTTATTGCTGCTTTAGTACAAATTTTGGAAATGATTTTAGATAAATATTTTCCTGCTTTGTATCAAGCCTTAGGTATATTTTTACCTTTAATCACTGTTAACTGTGCAATTTTTGGTGCGGTTTCTTTCATGGTAGCGAAAAACTTAACTTTGGGTGAAAGTGTTGTTTACGGCATTGGCTCTGGTGTTGGTTGGATGTTAGCTATTGTACTATTGGCTGCCATACGTGAAAAGATGAAATATTCTGACGTACCAGACGGTTTGAAAGGTTTAGGTATCACGTTTATCTCCGCTGGATTGATGGCTTTTGGCTTTCTTTCTTTTGGTGGTATTTCACTTTAAAAAATATCGGTCTAAGTCACTTATTACCAAAATAATTTGAACTTAGGCCCTAGATAATTTAAGGAAAAGTCGATGGAAATCATTCTCGGCATATCGATGTTTACCGCGATAGTGCTAGCATTAGTTTTAGTTATTTTGTTTGCTAAATCTAAGTTAGTCTCTTCAGGTGACGTAACAATTAGTATAAATGGTGACCCAAATAAATCAGTAGTAACCGCTGCTGGTGGCAAGCTTCTTGGCGCTTTAGCAGATCAAGGGATTTTTATTCCTTCTGCTTGTGGTGGTGGTGGTACTTGTGGTCAATGTCGTGTTGACGTGCATTCAGGTGGTGGCGATATTTTACCAACTGAAACGGGTCATATCACTAAGCGTGAAGCTAAAACAGGTTGTCGTTTAGCCTGTCAGGTTGCTGTTAAGCAAGACATGGTTATTGAAGTAGAAGATGAAATCTTCGGTGTTCAACAATGGGAATGTGAAGTTATCTCTAATGATAACCAAGCAACTTTCATTAAAGAACTTAAACTTCAAATACCCAATGGGGAATCTGTTCCGTTTAAAGCCGGTGGTTATATACAGATAGAAGCTCCAGCTCATCATGTGAAATATAGTGATTTTGATATTGATGATCAGTACAAAGGCGATTGGAACCATTTTGGCTTTTTTGATGTTGAATCAAAAGTTAATGAACCAACGTTACGTGCTTACTCAATGGCTAATTATCCAGAGGAAGAAGGCATTATTATGCTTAACGTGCGTATTGCTACGCCTCCTCCAGGACGTTTACATTTACCAGCAGGTAAAATGTCATCATATATCTTTAGCCTTAAGCCTGGCGATAAAGTCACTATTTCTGGTCCGTTTGGTGAGTTTTTTGCTAAAGAAACAGATAATGAAATGGTGTTTATCGGTGGTGGTGCTGGTATGGCGCCAATGCGTTCGCACATCTTTGATCAACTTAAACGTTTACAATCTAAACGTAAAATGTCGTTCTGGTATGGCGCTCGCTCTAAACGTGAAATGTTCTATGAAGATGATTACAATGGTTTAGCCGCTGATAATGATAACTTCAAATGGCATGTTGCGTTATCAGACCCACAAGCTGAAGATAACTGGGAAGGCATGACAGGTTTTATTCATAATGTACTTTATGAAAACTACTTAAAAGATCATGAAGCACCAGAAGATTGTGAGTACTACATGTGTGGTCCTCCAATGATGAATGCTGCTGTTATTCATATGCTTAAAGATTTAGGCGTAGAAGACGAGAACATCATGCTAGATGACTTCGGCGGCTAATCGTTTATTTTAACTTGCCTATGGCTTTATTTCGTCGGCTGCTGTGCTCATTGACTAACGTCAACTCCGCGCAGCCTTCTCGAACTAAAGGCAATATACAGCGTTTAAATTAAACATTTACTCAATGAATGAAAGCTTCAAATAAAAGACGACTTTGGTCGTCTTTTATTATTTATATAAGACGTTTTCCCTAGACGTTTTACCTAAATAATAAATTTATAGGTATCAAAATGATTAAAGTAAAAGTATTGATGATCAGTTTTATGCTGGTGTTTTTTGCCGGTTGCTTTCCAAGTAGTGATTTAAGTAAGCAAGAAGTCTTGTTGCAAGGTCGTACTATGGGGACTACGTATAATATTAAAGTGGTCATCGAGAATAATGCGATTGATACTAAACAAGTCCACACAGGCATTGATGCACTATTGGTGCAATTAAATCAAGAAATGTCGACCTATATCGTTGACTCTGAATTATCACGATTTAACACATCGACATCACTTACGCCTGTTGCAATATCTGTTGGGTTACAACGCGTTATTAAAGAAGCGATTCGCTTGGGGCAATTAAGTGAAGGCAATCTTGATATTACTGTCGGGCCTTTAGTCAACCTTTGGGGATTTGGCCCAGAATATCGGCCAAATACTATACCAACGGCGGAGGATTTACTGTTAGCGCGCCAACAAATAGGTTTGTCAAAGCTGGTGTTAAACGGGAATAAACTTTCTAAAAAAACGCCTAGCCTTTATGTTGATTTATCAACTATTGCCAAAGGTTATGGGGTCGATTTAGTCGCAGAATATTTAGAAGAAAAAGGCATTAATAATTACCTAATAGAAATTGGTGGAGAAATGCGTTTAAAAGGTTTTAAACACACCGGTGAACTTTGGCATGTCGCGATAGAGAAGCCTATTCAGGATGCAAGTGGTGAGCATCGCTCTGTTTATCAAGTGATCATTCCAAAAGACAATGCAGTGGCAACATCAGGCGATTACCGTAATTATCACCAAGCCAAAGATGGTCAACGTTTTTCACATATTATTGATCCAGCGACGGGCAAACCCATCAATCATAAGTTAGTTTCAGTAACAGTCATTCATCCGTCTTCTATGACCGCAGACGGTCTGTCTACCGCGATGATGGTTATGGGTGAAGTAAAAGCCATCGACTTTGCAGAGAAAAATGGTATAGCTGCTTACATTATTGCTAAGACAGAGCATGGCTTTGTTGAGCAAAGCACGGTAAAATTCATGCAGTATTTAAAGTAACTGGTTAAAGCGAGTTACTGTTTATTCATCTTAATAGATAAAGAAAATAAGTAGGTTAGTTTATGATGATATTTATGATCACTTTAGGTTTTTTCCTTGTAGTTGTTGTTGCTATGTCGGTTGGCTATATCTTTCAACAAAAGTCGTTAGCAGGCAGTTGCGGCGGATTAGCAACAGTGGGTATTGATAAGTCGTGTAATTGCGATAACCCTTGTGAGAAACGCCAAGAGCGCGAACGTATTGCTGCGGCAAAAGAGCAGATGATTGATATTAAAATTATCTAGCTGAGTAACACTTTTATCCTAGCTTGAGAAACATAATCAGTATCTGCTAACTGCGGATACTGTTTAACACTAATGATTTTAATAAAATTGGTTATTAATTTACACCACCAATAACTTGCTAAGCCACACTTAACTTATTCATAATAAAAATTACCATCCCCTCCAATGCGAGATTTCGCCGACGATTAAAAATTATATGATTAACAAGCTCGATAGCATACTTGCAGGTATGCGCAGTTAATAAACGACTACAAGTATCGACAAAGCTTACCTGAATATTCATCTTTTAAGTCATTGTTACCCGGGGTGATGAGCGCTTTTGCAGTACTCAACTATAAACTTAGATAAGCATTACTATATAGGTTAAATCACTGCGTAATTTAGGTGATAGCTAGCATGTGTAAACGTCTTAAAGAAGTGCTTAGTTATTACTTAGTCGCGATTATGATGGGTGTAACACTAAGTGCAAGATTGTTGAAAAGTGGTAAATCATTGTAGTCAGAAGATGTGTCTATGCGCGTTATTGTTATTAGAAATTTACAGCGAACTGTTTAATACCATCGCTTAATCATCATAGGATAGAATTAGGCGACTTAGATAAAAATCGTCTTCTCTTACTAGGCGCAATAGTGTCAAATGTTTGTACTTTTTAATTCTTGCCGATTTTTTGTGATAAATACGGTAAATTGTTATTGTGATCGGCTTACCTAGCCAAATTAAATTCACCTCTATTCTTGTATCCTACATCGTCAATTTACTGCTCAAGCCCGTGTATACACTCGATCCTACTAACTATACTTATAGATGTTAGTTTATTTTTTCATCACCACTTCCCTTACTGGGCATAATTTTTGCTTTATTATGTTTTATATAAGCTATTATCTAGATAACACATTATTTTTAATGATATTTGTTACTGATGTTATTTCATTACAAATTAATTTATAGTAGATTTACTACATAGAAAGTAAATGATTATTTCTTTCAATTCATTGCATATCACAAGTGTTACTAAAAGAAATTAAAGCAGATATGACTACAGATTTTTTAAAGTACCAAAAGATAATTGAACAGTTTCGTGGGAAGGTTTTAAAGAACGATTTTGAAACAAATTTTTCTGCGATGACTCAACATATCCCCAAAACAGAGCGCTTTTTGCTTAAAATGGAGCTCAAGCGTTTAGCTGTTGCATGTACGCGTCTAATCGATTTGCGTGGTCATGTTGATGGTGAATGTCGATCTTTTGAGCATGATGGACGCGTTCACTATCTTGATGATATTGCGATTAAAGTTTATCAAGAAAATATAGGTTTTTATCAGGGATATACTTTTGGTGTTTACGAAGCAGTAATGAACACTGAAAATAACTTTCGGGTTATATATCAAAAAGAAAAAAGTAACATGGGTAAACCGGTACAAGTTGAGACGACTAAAGCCAGTAAGACCTTTGAAAAAACGCAGTACCCAGCAAGTTTGTTTACTTTTGGTCCGTATCATAATCGTAGTGAAGAGCGAATGAATTTCGCTATTACCTTAGACATACTGCTTGAAAACGATAAAAATGAATACGAGTGTACGAGTTCAGATATCAGTGTTGAAGGGTGTAAGTTTCGCTTTAATTTCAAAAATACAATTACGGTTGGACAACATATAAGTATTCGGTTTCGAGGTCTCGAAGACGAATTTCAATTTGGTAAAGAAAAAAGTTTTAATTTTGAAGTTAAAAACATACAAAAAATTGATAAAACTCAGTTAATTGGCTGTCAGAGAGTTTACTCGAAAGATAAACGCGTTGACGGTTTTCAAACTTTTCTTCAGGGCTTCATCCAAGGGAATAAACGCCGTTATAAAGTTAACCTAGACAATACTATTCATGCTATTCAATCACGTAGCTTTGAGCAATATAGTTTACCTAAATTAAATGAATTACCGATTTTTGTAGAAGATAACAAAGGCGATCTTTTACCTAGATACGCGCTCACCTGTCATAATAACCAAGCCACTTTTCAATATTGGCAAGATGAAAATCGCCACTCAACCTTATACTGTCTGATAACACCTGAACGCTTGCTCAGAATGAGAAAAGCCCATGCATTAGGTAAGTCATTATTAGTCTATAGTTTCGTGCACAAAAGCCAAGGTAAATCATTTTTTTATACGGCAGATGTGGAGCAATTAAATAATGATAGTGATTTTAAGGTACAATTTTTAGGATTTGCTGCGTCAAAGCCGAGCTTTGCTATTACTCAACTATCGATTATGGACGTTGATATTGATAAAGCGCATTCGCCGTTAACGTTATCGAATACGCTAACAAAAAAGAATGAATACTTAAATCTCCCTATCCCTAGTGATGCAATAGAAACCCTTCATAATCTGCAAAGTATCGTGGTCGCTAGTGATGTAACCAACCCAGCATCAACTAAGCAGTATCAACAACTATCATTTGAAAACATTGATACAATTCGGTTAAAAAACTTTGGTCATAAACGACTTACATCACCGTTGTTGATGGATGACGTAGGCATTAATTATAAAAATCAACGACAAGAGTCAAGATTTAAATATGTTACTCCTGTTGAACTTGAAATTGCAGGTGTTCGTTGCTCAGGTAAATCGCATGATTTTTCCATTTTAGGTTTAAAACTAGAACTTGATAAACCCTCGGTATTAAACAAAGGAGACGTTGTCTATTTAACTTTTCCTGGCTTGCAAAAAATCACCTCAGCCTTTGATTTAAAAGGTTTGCCTTATGAAGTTATGCGAGTTAATAAAACGAAAAGCATACTTAACTTACGGGTTTATGTTGAAAAGCATCAACACATGGGAAGAGCATTTTTTAAAGCATTAATTACAAAAAATCGTGACAAGTTAACGCCAGATGAATATGCCTTAATGATACCTGGCCTTGCTAAGGCATTAAGAAATATTTACAGTAGAAGTTTAACTATTCCGACATTAATGGTACAAACCAGTGGCAGTCGCTATAAGTTAGAAGCTATCGTTTGTGGTACTGTTAAAGATAAGTTATTGCCGGTTATGAAACAGTTAAGTGATTCGCCATCACAGTATAACCTATACCCATTACTCAATAATTTACAAGCAACTAGTACCTTAACCTTACCATTGAAGAAAATGCAAACCGATGATACTCCGGTGCTTGAAACATTATATATTGCTGTAAATTTAGATAATGAAATCATTGATCAAGCGGTTACGACCAAAACATCAAGCGAATTAGAGTCGCCGATGTTGCAGCGAATGTTTATATCGCGGGCATTAAATCGTGGTTTATTCTTTTGCGTACAGGTTAGATTATCTCGAACAGATGACCCCGATATGGACCATCTTAACCCAGAATTAAGCTACATAAGTTCCTATGCTATTCACCGTGGTAAACAAATAGAGCAGGATATTTGGAGTGTTGCTGGCGTTATGCAGTTTCTTGATATTACTCAAGAAACTTTAGTTCGTCATGAGCTATTAAGTAACGTTATTTAAAGGGCTCTACGCAAGCCAATGTAAAAGACAATCAAGACCATCGGCATTAATGGCACTGTCTGCCTTTGCTAAAACTAGTGGCTTAGCATGAAATGCTACGCCCAAATGTGCAGCGGCCATCATGACTAAATCATTGGCACCATCACCCATAGCGACGGTTTGCTCCTTAGCTAAGTGATATTTCTTTTGTAAAGCGACTAAACAATCTGCTTTTGCCTGTGCATCAACAACATCCCCTAAAACTTTACCCGTTAACTTGCCATCAATAATTTCTAAAGTATTAGCATGTGCGGCATCAAGTGCCAGTAAAGCTTTTAAGTGATCGGCAAAGTAAGTAAAGCCACCTGAGGCAATCGCAACTTTCCAACCATGGGATTGTAATGTACTAACAAGTATCTCTAAACCAGCCATTAACGGGATATTCTCGGCAACCTCAGCCAAGATGTTTTCTGAGGAACCTTTTAAGGTGGCGACCCGTTGGTGCAAGCTTTGTGTGAAATCAAGTTCACCAAGCATAGCAAGTTCAGTAACGGCTGCCACTTGTTCTCCAACACCTGCAAGTATTGCGATCTCATCGATACATTCAATTTCTATGGTCGTGGAGTCCATATCCATAACCAAAATACCTGGTTCTGATAATTTTGGCGCGTTTTCAATCAGTGCGGCTTCGATTTTATTGCTGAGGGTAAAGTTGACTAAGCTTTCTCTTGCAGTTTTTAAGTTTGTACAAGTAACGCTAAAGCGATAGCTAGTAAGATTATTCCTTAGATTTATAGCATTTACCGCCCAAATTGACAGTTGGCATTGACTGATTAAATTACTGAGCATACTAAGACTAATTTCACTGAAAACTACAAGCTCTAAGGCTGTTTTAGCGTGTCTCTTCTCGGCTAAACACGTTTGACCACCTTGTTGTTGGGTAAGGCGCTGATCAACGCACCAGTCACTACCTTCGAAAGTGGTAAAGCAAGGTAAACATTTTTCTGATGTTGTTGAAGAAATAAACTCAGCCAAAGTAAGTTGTTGAATATGCTCAAGGGAAAAACGTTTAATAGCAATGGACACAGTACCGCCTTTTATGTGAATGTTAGTTTTAGCGATTATTTTCAATGAATAATGCTATAGTATAAAAATGAACGTAATGATAAATTTTATACATTTGTAGTGCTTATGACACAAATAGAACAGCCTTTATACCCTAAATTATCATCCATTTATAATAAAATTATGCAATTAGCTATAGCGATTGTCTTTATTGTCGTGCTAATGAATCTATGGATATACAGCCAGACACAAAATAAGCAAACTATCGATCAACATTTTTATGATGTTGGTCAGCAGTATTTGCAACAAGCTTCAGCAGGTTTATCTGTATTAATCACCGAGGTTAACACGAAAGAGAGTCGACAATTACTGCAAAACTACGTTGATGAATTGCAACTGGCTGAGGTAATAAAAGAAATTCATCTCTATGATTTATCAGGGCAATTAATTATTAGCAGTCAAAATGCAAAAAGCGTCAAAGCTCTTTTTGGGCTGTCTGAATATAAATTAAATAAGAGTGAATTCGCCGTGCCTTTCGTTAGTGAAATCCGTAAAGAAAGATTAATTGGCTACGTTCGCTTAACCCTAGACAAAAACTATTTAACCACTAAGTTATTAAAAAATAATGATCAACAGTTTACGCTGTTACGTTTAATGATGATAATTGCTGGCGTCGTTGGCTTTCTGCTTACCAGAGGTCTCAACCGGTTTAGTCGTCAGGGGTTTAGATTAGTCGATAAAGATAAAAGGCTGACTTAAGTAGGCATCATTGATGGAGCTAGTTAATCCGTTTCATCGCTGAGCCAACTGAAAGAGGGTTGAAATATTATCTTCAATTTTTTCGGCTATTTCCTCTTTGCTCTCTTGGCGCAATTCGGCTAATCGTTCAAAAACATCAATAACACGCAGAGGTGAATTATCTTCCCCTTGAAAACCATTTAGCGGCATCGAAGGTGCATCTGTTTCTAATACTAGGCTACTCAAAGGTAAGCGCTTAATGGCTTTTATTGTTTTCTCCGCTCTAGGGTAGGTGATAGTGCCACCGATGCCTAACTTAAATCCCAAATCTATATATTGGCAAGCCTGTTGGTAGCTTCCTGAAAAAGCATGAATAATACCTGCTCGGGAAACTTTTATTTGTTTTAACAGTGTGATCGTTTCGTTGTGCGTGCGCCGGTGATGAACAATAATCGGCAGTTGATGCTGTTGTGCAAGGTTAAGTTGGAATTCAAAAAATAACATTTGTTGGTTAATATTATCTTGCTGCTTTGCGATAACGCCATCAAGCCCAGCTTCGCCAATTGCAATTATTTGCGTTTTATTCTCTAATATTTTTTGCGCTAAGTCATCGAGATTTTTTTGCGCTAATCCCTCTAAAAACCAAGGATGAATACCTAAGCAGGCAAAAACATTGCAACCACTCAAAGGTTGGTTTTTATTATGGTGGGCTAAGGCTAAAACATTTTGCCAGTTATCTGGTCTAACCGCAGGAACAATAATTTGATGAATACTTTCTTTTGCACATTGCTCAAGCAGTAAATTTGTTGAAGCACTACCTTTATGGGTAAAAGCTTTGAAATCTAAATGACAGTGGCTATCGGTAAATTTCATAAATTAATCGGCTTTACTTGAAGTGTAAATAATGGATGTGTGAAATTATAGCTTATCTAAAGTTTAGCTTGGTGATTACTGTCTTAGCTTTGCTGCTCTTTTTTCCAAAGCGCCAAGCACATTTTCTAATTTAAAATGCTCGATAAATTTTGGCTCGGGTTGTTGCTCTCTTAATAATATATCGGCTAGATAAACGGCTTGTGCGATACCAAATGATTTTTTTAAGAGCTTATCCGGCTGATGATGCATAACTACCGCCTCAATTAAATGATAAGAAAAGCTCCACAGGTGCAGGAGATAGCCACCAACATGGTTATGATCTGTGCCAAATATTTTTTGCTCTAAGGCATTATTGTTGGCATTTTTAAGCCGATATTCAAAATATGTTTTTGTAAGTGTTGGGTCCATCTCAAATAGTACAATTTTACCAATGTCGTGCAATAAACCCGCAAGTAGAGCATCTCGCTTAAGTTCTACTTTCACCATTGAAGCGGCCAAGCGGGCCGTTGATAAACAGTGTAGTTGTTCTTTGATCAATGAAAAGTCAGCAATGTCGGGTTCATAAGAAAAAAGTTCAGCCGTCATAACAATACAGCAGAGTGTTTCTAGTCCCATACGTGTTATTGCTTCGCTAATATCGTTGATTGGCTTGCCTTGGTTCATAAAGGAACTATTGGAAAACTGCAATACTTTAGCGGCTAATGCTGGGTCTTGAGAAATTATCTCTGATATTTTTCCTGAATCGGTATTACTTTCTTCTAAAATTGCATTGAGTTGTAAATAGACTTTGGGTGGGCTTGGTAATGTTTTAACTTTGGCAACTGCCTTGATAATATGATCTTTGGTGATCGCTTTATTATCATCGCCAAGGGCTGTGATGGTTCGATGAATATTTTCAACGTTAAGCGGCAGTGCGTAAGTGTAATGGCAATTATTAGCGGCTTGACCATTAAGCTGGCTCTGTGCAATGTTATCATTAGTAATTGCTATTCGTATCATAGCAGGATGTTTAAGTGCTATGGCTTTAAGAAGATCTAAGCCACTTATTTGTCCTAAATCCAATACGCTAATAATAGCGTCAAATTTATATTTCTTTAAGGCTTTCAGGGCATGTTTGCCGTTATCAACATAAGCGGTTTGGCAAGGACCATTATAAAATGCCTGCTTTAATGGCAAGAGTTTTTGGTCTGTATTATCAACGATTAGCACTTTCATTTATTGACACTTCCTACCTTAATACTTGCTCTATGCTGAAACTATTTCAATTTTTTGGCATTGACCCTTGAGTAAACAAGGGCTAATGCCATATGTGCTTTTATGCAGACTACATGCGTTCCATAACGTCAATGCCAAGAATATCTAAGCCTTGTTTTAAGGTTTTCGAGATACTCAAACAAAGTGCTAAGCGAGACTGTTTTACATCTTGGTCAATACCCTCTTTGAGAATAGGGCAAGCCTCGTAGAAGCTCATGTATAAACTCGCTAACTCATATAAATAATTACACAATAGGTTAGGCATAGATTCGCTAATGACCGCATCTAGCACTTCTTCGAGCTGGAGTAATTTTAACGCTAAGGCTTTTTCTTGTGGTTCAATAATGGTGATATCAGCGCTAAAGTTTACTTGTTCAATTTTTGCCTTGCTGAAAATACTTTGAACACGTGAATAAGCATACTGCAAGTAAGGAGCCGTAGCGCCTTCAAAACTCAACATGGATTTCCAGTTAAAAATATAGTCGCTGGTTCTATTCTTAGATAAATCAGCAAATTTAACCGCACCAATACCTACTTTTACTGCAATTTCATTTAGCTTATCTTCAGGATAATCTGGATTTTTTTCTTTAATGACCGCTTTTGCACGAACAATGGCTTCATCAAGTAATTCTGCTAATTTTATAGTACCGCCAGTTCTTGTTTTAAATGGCTTACCATCGTCACCCATCATCATACCAAACGGGCAGTGATCATAACCAACATGTTCTGGCAGTAACCCTGCTTTACGCGCTACAATTTCTACTTGTTTAAAATGTAAGCTTTGACGGGCATCGGTAAAAATAATGATACGGTCAGCTTTTAGTTCATTGCTACGGTAGCGACAAGCAGATAAATCTGTGGTCGCATATAAATAGCCGCCACCGGTTTTTTGGATGATAAAAACGGGGGCATCACCGTCTTTATTCGCCATTTCATTAATGAAAACCACTTTTGCGCCTTCGCTAACTTCAGCAATACCCTTAGTCATTAATTCATCAACAACCTTGGGTAAATCTTCGTTATACGCACTTTCGCCCATGATATCGTCGCGGGTTAAGGTAACATTAAGTTTTTGATAAATATCTTCACTGTGGGCAATAGATATATCAATGAATAATTTCCATAAGACTAAGCAATCTTTGTCGCCACCTTGCAGTTTTACCACATAATCACGAGCACGGTCAGCAAAGCCTTCTTCGTTATCAAAACGTACTTTCGCTTCGCGGTAAAAGTTTTCTAAATCAGAAAGTGCAGTTTCAGCAACTTCGTTGGCATTGAGTTTATCGCTTAAATGCGCCAATAACATGCCAAATTGTGTGCCCCAGTCACCCATGTGATTCTGGCGGATGACTTTGTCACCACGAAACTCTAATGCACGCACTACTGCATCACCGATAATGGTTGAACGTAAGTGGCCAACATGCATTTCTTTGGCAAGGTTTGGTGCTGAATAATCAACGATAACCGTTTGTTTTTTGTCTTCTTCAGTGGCACCACGCTGGGTTACACCTAATTTTTCATCATCAGTCATTTTAGCGAGTTGAGCGGCTAACCATGATTTGTCTAAATGAATATTAATAAACCCCGGTCCGGCTAATTCTATATGGTCAGCAATACCAGCTAAATCTAAGTGGTTAACAACGGTGGTCGCTAATTCGCGTGGGTTCATTTTCAGTTTTTTAGCTGCACCCATAACACCATTTGCTTGGTAGTCACCAAAATTAGGGCGACTTGACAGGCTTACCGCTGGGTTAGTGCCTTCAGGCAATCCAGCCAAAACCATGGCCGCAGATACTTTTTCACTTAGTAATTGCTTAATATTCATTTTGATCTCTGTTTTCTTTTAATAGAAATTATTTGCTCATTTTTTGCAAGTATATGGCATTTTAGCAAAGCGTTTGTTACTTTTTATTGGTGAGTTTAGTTTACTAAATAAGCCAATAAAAAGTATCGAACAACGCGGGTAAAATACCTACTACGCAGAAAAACTTAGTGTTCTCGGGTCTTGTGGAACTGAATGTCAGGATGACGCTCTTGTGCCAAATTCAAATTCACCATAGTTGGAGCAATATACGTTAAGTTATTACCACCATCTAGTGCTAAATTGTCATAAGCTTTTTTGCTAAATTGCTCTAGTGTTCTTTCATTATCACAAGTACACCAGCGCGCAGTTGCTACACTTATCGGTTCGTATATAGCGTCAACTTTATATTCAGTTTTTAAACGTTGTACAACGACTTCAAACTGCAATACACCGACCGCGCCAACTATCATCTCGTTTGAGTTGAAAGGTCTGAATACTTGCACAGCACCTTCTTCTGAAAGTTGTATTAAACCTTTTTGTAATTGTTTAGCTTTTAATGGATCACGTAAACGAATACGACGAAACATTTCAGGGGCAAAGTTTGGAATACCACTAAATTTCATCATTTCGCCTGAAGTAAAGGTATCACCGATTTGAATACTACCGTGGTTATGTAAACCGATAATATCGCCGGCATATGCTTCTTCTACATGTGCACGGTCTCCAGCCATAAACGTTACGGCATCGGCAATTTTTACATCTTTGTTAATACGTACTTGACGCATTTTCATGCCTTTTTCGTATTTACCTGAGCAAATACGCATAAAAGCAATACGGTCACGGTGTTTTGGATCCATGTTCGCTTGAATTTTAAAAACAAAGCCAGTGAATTTTTCTTCTTGAGCTGTTACTTCTCTAACATCAGTTAAACGAGGTAAAGGTTTTGGTGCCCATTTAGTTAAACCATTAAGCATATGGTCAACACCAAAATTACCTAAAGCCGTACCAAAGAATACTGGCGTTAGTTCACCTTTTAAAAACTCTTCCAAATTAAATTCATGTGATGCACCCGCAACCAGTTCTAATTCTTCACGTAAATCGTCAGCATAAGTTCCAATGACCTTATCTAACTCTGGGTTATCAAGCCCTTTGATAATTCTTTCTTCTTGGATCATATGGCCAAGTCCTGACTTATATAAAAATATTTCGTCAGTTAAAATGTTATAGACACCTTTAAATTCTTTACCCATACCAATCGGCCAAGTAATAGGGGCACATTTTATTTTCAGCACATCTTCCACTTCATCCATAACTTCCATTGGGTCACGAACATCACGATCCATTTTATTCATAAAAGTAATGATGGGCGTATCACGTAAACGCGTTACTTCCATTAACTTAACTGTTCGTGCCTCAACACCTTTAGCTACGTCGATAACCATTAAACATGAATCAACCGCGGTGAGTGTTCTGTAGGTATCTTCTGAAAAGTCCTCGTGACCAGGTGTGTCCAGTAAATTAACTAAACAACCGTTATAAGGAAATTGCATTACAGAGGTCGTGATAGAAATACCACGCTCTTTCTCCATTTCCATCCAGTCAGACTTTGCATGCTGGCCTGATTTCTTACCTTTTACCGTGCCGGCTCGTTGTAAAGCCTGACCAAAAAGTAATACTTTTTCAGTGATGGTGGTTTTACCCGCATCAGGATGAGAGATAATTGCGAAAGTACGTCTTAGATTGACTTCATTAGCCTGTAGCGTTGTCATGTTTTAAAAGTTCTCTTTGGTGTACATGCTGATGCACATAAAATGCTTTTTTTAAATACTGAAAGGACATATGAACAATCCTAAATTTTGCGCGCATTGTACCATAAATATAAATAGCCGCATTAGGGGACTGTCTTTAAATGATTATTTTTAGCAAGAATCCTAGACATTAACACTTTTTATTTTGTTATTTGATTAAGTGGCAAGTGATCGTGCAGATAATAATTATTTGATTGGTTATTTTTAAGGTTGAGATTCAATAATAAATTCAATACACCCTGGCTTTTTCTGAATTTAATGAAGACATCAATAGTCATATTATTTGAAAGTCTTGATCAAAATCAATATCTCACTTTCGAGTATAAGATAAATTACGCTTGGGTAGAAAGTCTGAAATATGATGTGAAAATAACGAGATAGCATGGTTGATTTAGCTAGAAGAAACTTTTTTAAAGCAAAAAAATTAACAACTGCTTCGGCAATCAGATTGCCTTGGGTGCTCAATGAAGCCACTTTTATTGATGGCTGCACACAATGTGGTGACTGTTTAACGTCTTGTCCTGAAAATATCATTCAAAAAGGTGATGGCGGTTTCCCTGAAGTTAACTTTTTAAAAGGAGAGTGTACTTTTTGTCAAGCGTGCGTTGAAAGTTGTCAGCAGCCACTTTTTGTCGAGCGTGCACTTGCTCCAGAAATTAATGCTTGGGATTTAGATATCTCCATAAAGGGCGATTGCTTAGCGGTTAACGATGTGTTTTGCCAAAGTTGTCAAGATAGCTGTGAGACAGAAGCTATATCTTTTAAATATATAAATTCATCAGTACCACAACCCCAGATAAAACTTAGTGACTGCACAAATTGTGGGGCCTGTGTTGCTATTTGCCCGCAATCATCTATTGAATTAACACCAAAAAATTCTGTGGGTGAGCAACCCACACATACTAATAGGAGAGTTATATGAGCGCTCTTGAACAAATGATTTGGAATATCTTAGGATATTCATCGATGCCTGTTATTTTTTTAGCTGGTTTTGCCGGTACCGCTTTAGTCGCTATCGCACTTTTAAAAATGTTAGGTATTAAGCCTGCTGGGGAATAATCGTGATCAATCTACTAGAAGAAAAACCTATTAATATTGCTGGTGTGCTTTTTGTTGCTCAGCCAAGTAATACCGCAAAAGTGGCCGAAGAACTGGGCGGATTTCCTGGCGCTGAAGTGCATGAGATTGCTGATAACGGCTCTATGGTGGTTACCATAGAAGAAAATGATTTAAACAGAGGTGAAAAAGGCAAAGGCCTTATTAACACCATTACAGATATGAGTAATTTACCGGGTGTGATCTCTTCATCATTGATTTTTCATCATAATGATTATGGGCTACCACAACATCAGGGGATAAAGGTATGACATTAACAAGACGTGATTTTATAAAAGCGAACGCCATTGCAGCAACAGCTGTCGCCGCAGGTATCGCCGTGCCATCTTCAGCTTCAAACTTGCTGACTAAATCGTCGGATACTACCATTAAATGGGATAAAGCCCCTTGTCGTTTTTGTGGCACAGGTTGTAGTGTGCTTGTTGGAACACAAGAAGGAAAAGTGGTGGCGACTCAAGGTGACCCTCAAGCAGAAGTTAACAAAGGTCTTAACTGTATTAAAGGTTACTTTTTATCCAAAATCATGTACGGGAAAGACCGATTAACTCAACCGTTATTACGGATGAAAGATGGTGTTTATGCCAAAGAAGGTGAGTTTACACCGGTAAGCTGGGATACCGCCTTTGATGTTATGGCTGAAAAATTTAAAGCCGCTTTAAAGAAAAAAGGCCCGACCTCTGTTGGTATGTTTGGTTCGGGTCAGTGGACTGTTTGGGAAGGTTATGCTGCTTCAAAACTAATGAAAGCGGGCTTTTTAACCAACAACCTTGATCCTAATGCTCGTCATTGTATGGCGTCAGCTGTGGGTGGTTTTATGCGTACCTTTGGTATCGACGAACCTATGGGTTGTTATGATGATTTAGAGCACGCCGATGCATTTGTACTTTGGGGTTCTAATATGGCGGAAATGCATCCTATTTTATGGTCGCGTTTAGCTGACCGTCGTTTAAGTCATCCTCATGTAAAAGTAAACGTATTATCAACGTATAAGCATCGAAGTTTTGAACTTGCTGATAACGGTATGATTTTTACACCACAAACAGATTTAGCGATATTAAACTTTATTGCTAATTATATTATTCAAAATAACGCCGTTAACGAAGATTTCATGAAAAAGCATGTCAATATTCGTGAAGGTGTTACTGATATTGGTTATGGTTTACGTCCTACTCATCCATTACAAAAAGCGGCTAAAAATCCTGACAGTGGCGCATCTAAACCGATGAGCTTCGATGACTTTGCTAAATTTGTTAGCACTTATAGTATTGAATATACATCAAAACTTTCGGGTGTTTCTGAAGATAAATTATTAACGCTGGCTAAACTTTATGCGGATCCTAAAGTTAAAGTGACTTCGTTTTGGACGATGGGTTTCAATCAACATACTCGTGGTGTTTGGGCAAATAACCTCATGTACAACGTGCATTTATTAACGGGTAAAATATCTGAACCGGGTAACAGCCCGTTTTCATTAACCGGACAGCCGTCAGCCTGTGGAACCGCGCGTGAAGTAGGAACTTTCTCACATAGATTACCTGCCGATCTCGTTGTTAAAAATCCTAAGCATAGAGCGATAGCTGAAAAAATATGGAAATTACCTGAAGGTACTATCCCACCAAAACCTGGTTATCACGCAGTTCTGCAAAATCGTATGCTTAAAGATGGAGAATTAAATGCGTATTGGGTTATGTGTAATAACAACATGCAAGCCGGACCAAATATTAATGAAGAAGGGATCCCTGGCTATCGTAATCCAGAAAATTTCATCGTCGTTTCAGACCCTTACCCAACGGTAACGGCACAGGCGGCTGATTTGATTTTACCTACTGCTATGTGGGTAGAAAAAGAGGGAGCGTACGGCAATGCAGAGCGCCGTACACAGTTTTGGCATCAACAAGTGAATGCGCCAGGTGAAGCGCGTTCAGATTTATGGCAAATAGTTGAATTTTCTAAACGTTTTAAAATTGAAGAAGTATGGCCTGAAGAATTACTTGCCAAGAATCCTGAATACCGTGGCAAAACTATGTTTGACGTGCTTTATGCAAACGGTAACGTAGATAAATTCCCAATGAGTGAATCCAAAGGTGATACTAACTTTGAAGGTGATTATTTTGGCTTCTATATTCAAAAAGGTTTATTTGAAGAATATGCGACCTTTGGTCGAGGACATGGTCATGATTTAGCCCCCTTTGATCGCTATCACGAAGAGCGTGGCCTCAGATGGCCGGTTGTTAATGGTAAAGAAACTAAGTGGCGTTTTCGTGAGGGGCACGACCCTTATGTAGAGAAAGGCAGTGAAGTGCAGTTTTATGGCCATAAAGATAAAAAAGCCAATATATTTGCCTTACCCTACGAACCAGCGGCAGAGTCACCTGATGAAGAATTCGACTTATGGCTGAGTACCGGTCGTGTTCTTGAACATTGGCATTCAGGCTCTATGACTGCGCGTGTACCTGAACTTCATAAAGCATTTCCTGATGCGGTGTTATTTATCCACCCTGACGATGCTAAAGCAAGAGGTTTACGCCGTGGTGATGAGGTTTTGATTGAATCTCGTCGAGGTGAAGTGAAATCTCGTGTTGAAACTCGTGGCCGTAATAGACCCCCGAAAGGTTTAGTTTTTATGCCTTGGTTTGATGCAAAACAATTGGTTAATAAGTTAACCCTAGATGCTACCGATCCCTTGTCTAAACAAACTGACTTCAAAAAATGTGCGGTGAAAGTGAAAAAAGTCACTGTTTAGCACTAATTAAATTTACTTAATCTACCGGGTAGAGGTAAAAAATGAAAATATTATCAATAATAATGATAACAGCCAGTTTAGCCATGGCATTAAGCGTACAAGCTTATCAAGAAGTAACGACAGGCGGTTTAGAGACTATTCGTGGCATAGCTAAAATTAATGAAACCAAAAGTGCAGAAGCGCTTAAACGTGTCATTAAAGATAAAAATCCTATTCAGCGTAATTATGTGCATCAACCACCTGTTGTGCCTCATCAAACACGTGGTTATCGGGTCAATAAAGACAGTAATAAGTGTTTAACTTGTCATGGTTGGAAATATGCGAGAGAAACCGGCGCAACCAAAATAAGTTTAACGCACTTTGAAACACGTGACGGTAAAACACTGTCAGATGTTTCTCCGCGTCGCTACTTTTGTTCTCAATGCCATGTTACACAAGCTGATGCACCTGAGTTAGTTGATAATCTTTTTAAACCCGTTGAATCGTTAGGTAATGATTAAATAATGGTTTATCTAAACGTAATTTAGGGGATTAACATGACCAAAAAATCAAAAATAAAAAGCTTACTTTCGTATTTAAAGTCGCCAAGCAGTGCCGCCTTATGGTTTATTTTAGCTATCGGCTTTGCTGGCGGTGTTATCTTTTGGGGGGGATTTAATACCGCCCTTGAAGTGACCAATACCGAAGAGTTCTGCATTAGTTGTCATGAAATGGAAGATAATGTTTATGAAGAATACAAAGAAACTATTCATTACTCTAACCGTTCTGGCGTTCGTGCTACTTGTCCTGACTGCCATGTTCCCAAAAAATGGACTCATAAAATCGTTCGTAAAATTGCGGCGAGTAAAGAAGTTTGGGGTATGCTTACTGGCTTGATCGACACAAGAGAAAAGTTTCAAGATCATCGCCGTGAATTGGCAGAACGTGAATGGAAACGCATGAAAGAGAATGATTCACTGGAATGTCGTAATTGCCATAACTTTGAGTACATGGACTTTTCAGAACAAGGTAATCGCAGTGTTAAAATGCACTCAAGTGCACTGGCTTCTGGCGAAAAAACCTGTATAGATTGCCATAAGGGTATCGCCCATGAATTACCAGACATGAAAGGTGTTGAAAATTGGTAGTTTACTTACTTGTGTGAATAGCTTAAACGCTTATTCGTGAAACCGTGATATGTAAAAGCCTCTTTAATTGTCATGATTAAAGAGGCTTTATTTTGTTTCGTGTATGATGGTTTTAACTCTTGTCGCTCTTATTGTTGAAGCAGCTTTTTTACTGAACCCTATTAACTGGAATCTCATTTATGCCTGCTTTATTAGGTATTAGAGCACTTTTTTCATGACTATAGCGTCTTCATAACCGAAACCAGAGGCACTTGGGTAGTAACCTGTTCTTCTGCCAGTTTCAATAAAACCACTATTGATATACATCATTTGAGCACTGATGTTCTTTGCTCGAACTTCTAACCAAATAACTGTATTGTTAAGTTGTTTTGATTGCATAAAAAAGTGTTCTAGTAATGCTTTACCATAACCCTTGCCCTGCAGTGTTGGTAATACACAAACATCCATTAACGTTGCTTCACCAGCGACATGCTCGCCAATATAAAACCCCACTAACTCATTATCCACTTGTAAGTAATGACCAAAATATCGCGCGCCAATACAGCTGTTAAAGGTTTTTTCACTCCATGGGTGAGAGTGACAAGCATTCTCTATAGGGATTAATAAGTCTACGTCGTTACTTGATATTTTATGATAGCTAAAGGTCATTTTATTGAATTTCTTGTAGTTTTTGCCAAAGTGTTTGTTTTAATAGCGGAGAATTTTTCAAAACGTTAATCGACGGGGTAACCAAGTGATGCTTTGTTAGTGATATATCAGTCTGTTCACTAAATTGCCAGGTTAATAAACCTATCGATAAGGCATTATTATTGCAACTTACTTCACCAATAGAGCAACCTAAAGAATGCAGGATGTCGGTAAATATATGAGTATCAACTAATGTAGCAAGTTCAATGTCTAAATAAAGAGGGTGGTCGCTATTGTTCGTTTTTTCGCTATTTTTTAACTGCCAAAGTTCAATACCCATAGCCTGCAAGTGCGAAAACTGTCTTTTAGTCATGGTCATAAATTAAGGTGATAAAGCATAGCGTAAGTAAGAAGCACATAATGACAGAATTTTCACTTAATACCAAATATACCCGTTATTATTGGTGGTGTATTAATCCTGTGACTCTCAATTAATCGCAAATTAAAAGATAAAGCCATTGTACTTTATAGCGTTTTGATTTGAGTCATGACTAGTTGCTCTAACTCTTTAAAACTAATGGCTTTACTGAAATAATAACCTTGATACTCCTGACAGTTTAATTGTTGGAGAAACGCTAAATGCTCACTTAATTCCACGCCTTCTGCGATAACACTTAAATTTAAATTATTAGCTAAGTTAATAATAGAGCGAACAATACTTTGATCGATTGAAGATTCATGCATTCCCATAATAAACGAACGGTCAATCTTGAGAATGTCGATAGGAAATTGTTTTAAGTAACTTAAAGAAGAAAAACCTGTACCAAAATCATCTAATGAAAGCTTAAAGCCAAGTGCCTTAAGCTGTTGCATGGTTAAAATAGCGATATCTATTTTATCCAGTAACATGCCTTCAGTAATTTCAATTTTTATCCTGGCGGGAGAGATGCCATATTGGTTTAGTTTCGCTTTTAAAAGTGCAATAAGGGCTGCTGAATCAGAAAACATTTTTGCTGATAAATTAATGGCAATAGGTCCAAAGTCTAACGCTTGTTTTTGCCATAAAGCAACTTGAGCGAAGACCTTATTTATTGCGATTTTATCAAGTTGGTCTATTAGACCAAGCTTTTCAGAAAAGGGAATAAAACTGTCAGGGTAAATAATATTACCGTCCGCTTCAACCCACCGGATTAAGGCCTCTGCACCCGAAATCAAGCCAGATTTAGTATCAACAAAGGGTTGATAATAAAATTCAAAGGTCTCATTTTTTATTGCTGTGAGTAGCCTTTGTTCTTGCGCTAATTGTTCTGCAACTTCACTGTTCATGCGCTGTTCAAAAAATTGATAATTATTCTTTTTTTGAGCTTTAATATCAAAGATTGCTAACGCTGCTTTTCTTAATAGCTCCTGAGGAACATCAGCATCTTCAGGGTATCGAGTAATGCCAATGCTTGCTGTAACAGGCAACTGGTGGTCATCAAATACATATGCAGTGTCAAAACAAGACAGTATTTTCCGTGCAACAGCGATAGCACCATAATTAGGGTCAGAAAGCTCAACTAAAATACAAAATTCAGCACCATTAATACGTGCAATAACGTCTTTTGGGTATAATACCGTACTTAAACGATCGGCAATTTCACGGATAACTTCATCACCGGCACTATGGCCATAAGTGTCATTAATTTTTTTGAAACTATTTACATCGAGTAATAGTACGGTTGGTGATTTTTGAGAGCGCTGAGAGTTCAAAGAAGATTGGACAATCAATTCATGCAACAGGGTTCTATTCGGCAATTCGGTTAAATCATCGTGGGTAGCAAGCTTACTTAATTGCTGTTGTATTTTTACTTTTTCAGTAATGTCTCTAAAAACACCAAGATAATGCATAATTTCATTATTATCGTTTGTTATCGCTTCAATCTCTAATTCTAAACTATAAATTTCACCGGTAGATTTTTGATCAAAAAGCTCCCCTAACCAACTACCATGCACCATAGCCTGAGTGCGTAATTTTTCAGATAAATCAGCAGGCTGGCCATTTATTTCTGCAAAAACTACCTTTTGACCTATTACTTCAGATTTATGCTTGTGGGTATGTGTCACGTAAGCATTGTTTACTACTTCAATTTCGAAGTCTTTATTGGTTATCCATACCGCATCAGCCGTATTCTTAAAAGCAATAGACAATAACGTCAACTGTTCTTCATTGGCTCTGATTTCATTATTGTGGCGTGTTAAACGTACTTTTTCTTTTCGTATATAATGACGATTTACCGTAAGTAATAAAATGATTAAGGAAAATAGACTAATAACAATGGTCACAACACTTTGATTTTTTGCTGACTGTAGCTCTAATGTTTGTAATTGATTTTCTGCTTGTAATAAGTTGATCTTTTTCTGTTTTACTTCTGCTTTATATTGATTTTGTAGGACCCTGATTGATTTTTGCTGTGCTTCGTCATTAAGTTTATTAATTAACAGGATATGTTTTTCATAAAAATTAAAGGCTTGTTGCCATTTTTCCTGCGCTTGATAAGCTTTGCTGATGCGTTTATAAGTCTCTGCTTCAAGTTGTTGAAGTTTGGTCTCCTGATAGTAAAGTAATGCGCGATTATAAATGGCTAACGCTCGAAGAGGCTCTCCCTGCAGTAGATAGATATCGCCAATAAAGCCTTCCGCACTAATTTGTGATTTTTTATTCTTGGTTGCTGCAGTTAATTGCAACGCTTCTTCTAATTGCTTTTTTGCTAATGTTAATTCATTAATTGTAATGTAGGCATCGGCGAGACCAATAATGGCGCCTAATGTCTCTTTAGGAAAATATTTACTGTCAGGATGATTAATCGCTTTTTTATAGGATACGATTGCATTCTCAAACTGTTTGAGATCAGTATAATAAATACCTTGATTTGAAATGTTAATGATGTAAAGCGCACTGTCGTTAAGCTGTTGTGATATCTCTATAGGTCTCTCTAAATATTTTAAGGCCGCATGAAAATCTTTTTGTGCCCAGCTAATTAGGGATAAATTATTAAGCGCCGCCGCGACACCTTTTAAAGCCTGCAAGTCTTCATATAAACGCAAACTAGTAATAAAATACTGTTGTGCTTGGTCATAGTCGCCAATTGAGAAATACGAAATACCAGTTAAATTATTAATTTCAGCAACATCTCGGTTGGTCAGGTAGACATCATCATTTAAAATACTGTTATTTTTTTTTATTATTACGTTGTTCATCTGATTAAATAACGCCAAGGAAATTTTTAATGCTGGCAGATGTTGTTGATCATTTTGTAACTCAAACAGCTGATTTTTTTTTAATAGAAGATTTAACGCGAGTAAGGATTTTTTTGAAATGATTTGCTTAAGGTTTTTTTTATAGTGATCTAGCCATCGTTGAGCATTAACAGTATCTCCTTGAAGGATAGCATTGTAATGCAACTGATTAATAATTAGTGCTTCAAAGCGCTTGTTTTCAAACGGCGTTACTTGTTCAAGCAGTTTAGTATAGCTATTTTCTTTTTCCTGAAATGAAATCGACGGATTATTACGGATAGACTGATAATCGGTGTCTAAATTTACTTCGCTGGTTATTTCTGTAGCAACAGCGCTAAATATTATAAAATATAAAGAAAAAAATAATAAAGAGGGTGATTTTATTTGGGGCACAGTATTAAAAAGTGTCAAATTATTCCAGTCAGATATTATTAGAAGCAATAAATATATTATAGGTTATATTTTTATTTCTTCACCTAAATATAAATTATACTTTAATAAGTATAACGGCCGCTCTTATTTAGATATGACTGAGTAACTATTAGGTTTACGATGATTTATAAAGATAATACTATTGATCTTAGCTAGAAATAGCTAAGAAAATAATTGGCAGGGGTGGAGAGATTCGAACTCCCAACCGTCGGTTTTGGAGACCGCTGTTCTACCAATTGGAACTACACCCCTGCAACGGATTCGAATTATACGCAAGCAATAGCAAAGGTAAAGCGCTAAAGTCAAAAAAAATGAAATAAATGACTGTTTGCTTAAAATAACAACATTGCGTTTGTTTTAAACTCAATTATTGTCAGGTAAAGCAAACAATCACAGATACAATATTAATTATTACAAAAACGTAGTGCCTCTGGGTAGGGGAATACATCTTCAAATTTACCCGTAGCCACACTTTTTTGGCATTGTTGCCAAAAACTGGCTTCTAACAAATCGGCATGATGTAATAAAAAAGCATTGCGGTATTTCTTATTTGCCAACGCAAAAGTCGCAATTTCCTCTGGAAACATGTCGCCAGGTGCTACCGAGTACCAAGGTTCTGCTGCATAAATTTGTTCCTCGGTAATGGCTTCTGGTTTCACCCTAAAGTTAACTTCATCCATATAGGTTATTTCATCATAATCGTAAAATATGACTCGTCCGTGTCGGGTTACGCCAAAGTTTTTGAGTAACATGTCGCCGGGGAAAATATTGGCAGCAATTAACTGTTTGATCGCGCTGCCATAGCCATACATTGCTTCTTCAATTTCCTCATCACTCGCTTTAGCTAAATATAAATTGAGCGGTGTCATACGACGCTCAATATATAAATGTTTGATGATAATTAATTCATCTTCAAAACGAATAATAGATTGAGCAACATTGAGCAGCTCTGTTAATAATTCTTCACTAAAACGGTCTTTGGGAAAAGCAACTTCAGAGTATTCCATGGTGTCAGCCATTCGTCCAACTCGGTCATGTAATTTAACTAAGCGATATTTTCCTTTAACTTCTTGCTTAGTCATGGTCTTACTTGGGGCAAATTTATCTTTTATAATTTTAAAAACATAAGGGTAAGAGGGTAAGGTAAATACTGACATCACCATACCTTTAATACCTGCAGCTAATTCAAACTTGTCATCACTTGCGTCGAGGTGATTGAGAAAATCGCGATAAAACTGTGTTTTACCTTGTTTATGAAAACCAATGGCTGAATATAAATCGGCTAAGGTTTTATGAGGTATTAAGCGTTTTAAAAATTGCACTAAAGCAAAGGGGTGCTGACAGTCGACAAAAAAGTAAGCGCGGGCAAAACCAAAAACTACCGCCATGTTTGCCCCTTCGGTTAACAAAGCATCTATGTATAATCCTGCTGCTTTTCCTTCTTTTTCATTATTAACAATAGGGACAATAAAAGGTGTTTCACCGCCAGGAGAAATAACGCGACCAATAATATAAGCCCCTTTGTTACGATAGAATATAAAATCAAGAATATCGAACTTCAATTCGCTAAGTTTATATCGTGTTTTATGTGCTTGAACGCGAAAAGACTTTATAAGACTTTTCATGTCTCTTTCTAAGTTAACAAAGGGAATGTTGAAGTTGGCATTATTCATAATAGCCGCAATAGTTTGCTCTAGGCCTAACTCACTTGGCAAATAGCGCGTGTATATAACCGGACTGGCAATGTTTTCTATTTTTTCAACGGTACTTTTTACAAAAATAAAAGCATTGTGGTAGTACTTACGTTCAAATAAGTGACAAAAAATAGAGTTATAAAAACTCTCTGCAAGTTCTGGTTGATGGTGTTCTTTTAATAAATCGACGTAACTTACCTTAACGTTTTGCCATAAAAGCTCATCAAGATTCGAGACAAAAAAATCTTTTTTAATGGTCTCAAGTGTTTCTTCAACACGTTTATCATAAAAGTCTGTTCTACTTTTTGCTGCATCTTGAACCGCTTGCCATTGGCAGAGTTCAAAGCGTTTTTTTGCGGATTGAGTAATTTCACTAAAAAGATAGATATGTCGCTCAAAGCCATTCAGGATGGTTTTAGCGAGAGCAAAAGCAATATTGTTCATGATATTTTCAACTATAAATTTATCGATAATCTCAGCATACGGTAAATTGTCAAAAAGGGGAGATAAAGTTTCCAATATGATGATTATAAACAAGGTAAATACAGAGCTGTTTTATATTTAAGGTCTCTTGACCCTTTATTGCCACTGTATCGGCGTTATTACTTGCTATTGTTGGCGCTGAACACTAAAATTACGCGTTTTTTATTCTCTTAAAATAGATATTCTAATTGGTATTTACATGCGCGTAGCTGACTTTTCTTTTGATTTACCCGAAGAACTTATTGCCCGATATCCGAAAGCGGATCGTACCTCAAGTCGTTTAATGTCTGTTAACGGTAATAGTGGTGAAATCCTTGATCTTGGATTTACCGATATTATTGAACAACTTAATGCTGGTGATCTACTTATCTTCAATAATACCCGCGTAATACCCGCACGTATGTTTGGACAAAAAGAAAGTGGTGGTAAAATTGAAGTTTTGGTTGAAAGGATCCTCGACGAAAAACGTTTTCTTGCTCATATTCGTGCTAGTAAGTCACCAAAAGTGGGTAACAAACTTATTTTAGAAGGCAAAGTCTCTGCGACTATGCTTGGTCGCCATGGTGCTCTATTTGAATTAGAAATACAGGGTGAACAATCAGTTTTATCTGTGCTTGAAGAAATTGGCCATATGCCATTACCTCCGTACATAGACCGTCCTGATGAAGACAGCGATCGTGAAAGATATCAAACTGTTTATAATGAAAAACCTGGTGCGGTTGCTGCACCTACCGCAGGTTTACATTTTGATGAAAATTTATTAGAAAAAATAAAAGCTAAGGGTGTCGATCTCGCTTTTATTACCTTACACGTTGGCGCGGGTACTTTTCAGCCAGTAAAAGTCGATGAAATAGCCGACCATATTATGCATGCTGAGTATGTTGAAGTATCTGACGAAGTTGTTCAACAGATAGCCCTTACAAAAGCGAATGGCGGTCGCGTTATCGCAGTTGGTACAACATCGGTACGTTCGATAGAAAGTGCCGCTAAGGTGGCTAAAGATAAAGCTTTACCGCTTAGCGCTTTTTATGGTGACACTGATATTTTTATTACCCCAGGATATGAATTTCAAGTGATTGATGCCTTAATCACTAATTTTCATTTATCAGAGTCAACACTGTTAATGCTCGTTAGCGCCTTCTCGGGTTACGAACACATGATGTCTGCATATCAACATGCAGTGCATGAAAAATATCGTTTTTTCAGTTATGGCGATGCGATGTTTTTAACGAAAAAAGATTACAATATTTAAGATGACGTACAAAGCGTTTAATAATTTATAATAAACAACCGCTAGCCTGTTTCGCTAGAGGGTTTGGAGAAAGTCTATATGACAGATAAAACAGTAGCACCAGTGACTAAACCAGTAAAAAGCAAGATGAAGTATCAATTAATCAATACTGACGGTAAAGCACGTCGAGGCCGTTTAACGTTTGATCGTGGCACAGTAGAAACACCAGCGTTTATGCCAGTAGGGACTTATGGCACGGTTAAAGGCATGAAAATGGAAGATGTTGAGGCAACAGGCGCTGAAATTATTCTAGGCAACACTTTTCATCTTATGCTACGTCCTGGTACTGAAATTGTTGAACAGTTTGGCGGTTTACATAATTTTATTAATTGGCAAAAACCAATTCTTACTGACTCTGGTGGTTTTCAGGTGTTCAGTTTAGGTAAAATGCGTAAGATTACCGAAGAAGGGGTTAAGTTTAGTTCTCCTATTAACGGTGATAAAATAATGCTAACCCCTGAACGTTCAATGGAAGTTCAGCGCAGTTTAGATGCCGATGTTGTGATGATCTTTGATGAGTGTACGCCATATCCTGCATCACATGAAGAATCAAAAAGTTCGATGGAATTATCACTACGCTGGGCACAGCGTTCTAAAGTTGCTCATGGCGATAATCAATCAGCTTTGTTTGGTATTGTACAAGGCGGCATGTATGAAGACTTACGTGAAGTTTCTGTTAAAGGTTTAAAAGACATCGAGTTTGATGGTTATGCGATCGGTGGTTTATCAGTAGGTGAGCCCAAAGAAGATATGATCCGCATTCTTGATCACACCACCCCCTTGATCCCTGAGAATAAACCCCGATATCTTATGGGTGTTGGAAAGCCTGAGGACTTGGTTGAAGGTGTGCGTCGTGGTATTGATATGTTTGATTGTGTTATGCCGACACGTAATGCCCGAAATGGTCATCTATTTGTGACTAACGGCGTTATTAAAATCCGTAATGCCAGCCACAAAACAGATACAGGGCCATTAGACAGCGAATGTGACTGTTATACCTGTAAAAATTATTCACGCGCTTATTTGCATCATTTAGATAAGTGTAATGAAATTCTAGGCTCACAATTAAATACCTTACATAACTTACATTTTTATCAACGTGTTATGAAAGGATTGCGTGCGGCTATAGAGCAAGGTAAGTTAGACGACTTCGTAAGCGAGTTTTATGCGTTACGCGGATTACCCGTTCCAGAACTAAAATAGCTATTTACACAAATTAAAAGAATTATCCATTTATTAACAATAAAAATCAGAGGAAATTATGAGTTTATTTATCAGTGAAGCACACGCAGCAACCGGCGCACCAGCAGGTGCCGATGGCACATCAATGTTGATCATGCTAGCCGTTTTTGGTTTAGTTTTTTACTTTATGATTTACCGCCCACAAGCTAAGCGTGTAAAAGAGCATAAAGGCCTAATGTCAGCATTATCAAAAGGCGATGAAGTTTTAACACAAGGCGGCATCGTCGGTAAAATTGTGAAAGTTTCAGACGAAAAAGATTATATCGTAGTAAGTGTTGCTGAAGGTACTGAAGTTGTTCTTCAAAAAGCAGCAATCAATGCGGTATTACCTAAAGGCACAATGAAGTCATTGTAATTCGTAGTGGGTTAGTTATTTGCTTAGCTTCTTGCTAAACAAGTTTAGCATTATGACTAACCTGCAATGATTTAAAAGAACGTTAATAAAAAGGATGAACTTGTGCTAAACAAATACCCCTTATGGAAAACACTGATGGTGCTATTTATAGTCGCTTTTGGTGCTTTATATGCTTTACCTAATTTATACCCTGAAGACCCTGCCGTGCAGGTTTCAGGTTTACGTGGCGTTGAAGCCAATGCTGCAACGCTTGATAGCGTAAAGAGCGATTTGACTGCAGATAATATTTCATTCTCAAGTATTGTGCTTGAAAATGGCCAATTACTTGTCCGTTTTAGTGATACCGAGCAACAACTTCGTGCCCGTGATTTGCTTGAGGAAAGTTTAGGCGATAAATTTTCGGTGGCGTTAAATCTTACGCCGGCAACACCTGCATGGTTAGCAAGTGTTGGTGGTACACCGATGAAGTTAGGTTTAGATTTAAGTGGTGGTGTTAGCTTTCTAATGGAAGTGAACATGAGTGAAGCGATAGTTAAAGCGCAAGACGCCTTAGTTGATGACTTTCGTACTGATTTACGTGGCGAAAAAATTCGTTACCGCAGTGTCAAAAAATCGAACGACTCCATCAATGTTCAGTTTCGTAATGCGGAAGACTTAACTACAGCACATGACTTTTTGAAAAAACGCTACCGTGACTTTTTAATGTCAGAAAATGCGGATAATTTAACTTTGTCTGCAAAAATGACCGATGAAAAAATTAAAGAAGTTCGCGAATATGCCTTGCAACAAAACATTACCATTATTCGTAATCGTGTTAATGAATTGGGTGTCTCTGAGCCGCTTGTGCAACGCCAAGGCAAAAAACACATCATCATTGAATTACCCGGCGTGCAAGATACAGCTAAAGCAAAAGAAATTTTAAATGCAACGGCAACTATCGAATTTAGACTCGTTGATACCGACGGCGATTTAAGTGCTGCACTCAATGGCCGAGTGCCAGCGAGCTCTAAGTTATTATATGAACGTGACGGCAAACCTGTTTTATTGAAAAAACGTGTGATGCTAACCGGTGATCATATTGTTGATGCAGGCTCAAGCTTTGACGAATATAGCCGTCCACAAGTAAATATTTCGCTTGATTCTGCCGGCGGTGGAAAAATGTCCAATGGGACTAAAAGTAATATCGGTAAGCCAATGGCGACCGTATTTATTGAATATAAACCCACTGACCGTAAAGATGCTGAAGGGAATACTATTTTTGAAAAAATAGAAGAAGTTATCTCAGTAGCAACCATTCAAGCACGTTTAGGTAAAACCTTCCGCATTACTGGTGCGGGTAGCCAAAGTGAAGCACATAATTTAGCATTATTATTACGTGCTGGAGCGCTTGTCGCACCTATTCAAATTGTTGAAGAGCGAACGGTTGGACCTACATTAGGTGCTGAAAATGTTAGGCTTGGTTTTGAAGCTATTTTAATGGGCTTTGGCTTAGTGTTTATTTTTATGATTATTTATTACCGTGCTTTTGGTGTGGTAGCAAATCTAGCGCTTGGTGCTAACTTAATCTTAATTGTTGGGGTGATGTCGTTAATTCCTGGGGCAACGTTAACGTTACCCGGTATGGCAGGTATTGTACTAACAGTTGGTATGGCAGTAGATGCCAACGTACTTATATTCGAACGTATACGAGAAGAAATACGTGAAGGTAAGTCGATTCAACAATCTATTCACCAAGGATATGAGGCAGCATTTTCAACCATTATTGATGCCAATATTACCACGCTTATTGCGGCACTTATTTTGTATGCTGTTGGTACAGGTCCGATTAAGGGTTTTGCGATAACGTTATCTATCGGTATTCTTACCTCAATGTTTACAGCGGTTGTTGGTACACGAACCGTAGTTAATGCTGTTTGGGGCGGAAAACGTCTCGACAAACTTTCAATATAGGGCGTAGATATTTATGCAAATTTTACAATTAAAAGAAACTGTCGCCTTTATGAGTTACCGCAAGGGAGCATTGATGTTTAGTGTTTTATTGATGCTTGCTTCTGTATTTTCTTTAATGACCAATAAATTAAACTTCGGCTTAGATTTTACGGGTGGAACATTAATTGAGGTGGGTTTTGAAAAAGCGGCTGATTTAAACAAAATTCGTGCGGTAATGGACAGTAATGGCTATCCAGATGCGGTTGTGCAGTTATATGGTACTAGCCGTGATGTGGTTATTCGTTTAGCAGAGCGCGAAGGTTTAAACGTTGAAATGCTCGGTAATGAAGTACTTAGTGCCTTACAAGAAGGCACAGGGCAAACCATGGAAATGCGCCGTATTGAATTTGTGGGTGGCAGCGTCGGCGATGAATTAGCAGAGCAGGGCGGATTAGCGATGTTAACTGCGCTAATTTGTATTCTCGTTTACGTAGCATTCCGCTTTGAATGGCGTTTCGCTTTAGGTTCGGTGTTTGCTTTATTTCATGATGTATTGTTAACACTGGGCTTGTTCTCGGTATTAAAACTTGAGTTTGACCTGACGGTGCTTGCAGCGATATTGGCGGTTATAGGTTACTCACTCAATGATACGATTGTTGTATCTGACCGTATTCGTGAAAACTTTCGTAAATTACGTGAAGGCGGGCCAGCAGATATTATCAATATTTCGTTAACACAAACCTTAAGTCGTACTTTTATAACGTCAATAACCACGTTATTAGTATTAGCTGCACTGTTTTTTAGAGGTGGTGAGCTTATTCATGGTTTCGCAACCGCGTTATTGTTTGGGGTCTTTGTTGGTACTTATTCATCTATTTATGTAGCAAGCTCAGTTGCACTCGCTTTTGGTATTTCTAAAGAAGACTTGATACCAGAAGTGATTGATAAAGAAGGCGCAGATCAAGAAGAGATGACGCCTTAACGTATCAATCAGATAATAAAAGTTGTTAACTAAAAGCCGAGTATTCTTACTCGGCTTTTTATTGTCTTATCAAGAAGATTAACTGATTAGCACCGTTTAAAAGGGCTTATTAATAACTATTAAGATGATATTTGAAATAAAATTGTGCTAATTTTCAATTTTATTAGTGTATAGTATTTACATTAAATATTTTATTAGTATAATTACTCTAGTTCTTAAGGGCGATGCTCTTACCAAACTTTTGTTATTCCCTTACAAATGTTTTTATGCCGCGTAACTTACGCGGCTTTTTTTTGCCTAAAAAAGGACATTTAAGGTATGTTAGGCTTTATTGGCAATGTCGTGTATCACTTTAGCAATGTTAATATTATAGTCTTCAGCTCGGGCCGAGCCAACGATGGTAATAGCGACAAGTGAAAGGTCGCAATCTTTTGAATTAATATAATTTTGGAGTTTTAAGCTATAAAAAATTTTTACTTTAGGTTTTAGCGGGTCAGCTCTGTTGCCTTCAACTACAATGGCTATTTTATCATTTGATAGTTTAACCAGTGAGCCCACTGGATGGACACCTAAATATTTAATAAACTGTTGAACAAGTTGCTGATCAAACTTGCCTTTTTCTGCTAATAAATAACGTAACGCGTTAATGGGTTGTTGACCTTTTTTATAAGCTTTATCACCTGTTACAGCGTCATAAACATCAATAATTGCAGTAATACGAGCAAGTTTAGAAAGTTTTTCTTTTTTTAAACCCCTAGGGTAGCCAGAACCATCTAATCGTTCATGGTGATTAATCAACATATCCATAATAATAGGATCATTAAAGCCATCTTTTTTACAAAGCTGATGTCCCCATGCAAGGTGTTTTTTAACAATATCCATTTCATTAATTGTTAGTTTATCTGGTTTTTCAATGATCCCTTTGGGTATTTTTGCAACACCAATATCATGTAATAAAGCGCCTAATGCCATTTTTTCAGCGGTTTCTTTATTTAAGCCAAGGAAAAGTGCAAAGCCACAGACTAAGATGGCGCAGTTAGTGGCATGCTCCCATTGATAGGTAGAGTGATGGCGAATACGCGTTAAAATAGTTATGGCATATTGATTACGAATAACCGAATTGGTTATCTCTGACGCGAGCAAACTGATTGCCTGTGGTGATAGATTTTTTTGACTTTTTGCTTGGTTGAATAAATCTTGAATTTTTTTATTACTATCATCATAGATTTCACACGAACGTGAAAATTCTTCATTTAATGAGCAAGGTAAAGTCACTGACTCTGCAGTTGATAATTTCTCTTCTTTAGCTGTTAAATTTTTATTTTGTTCCTTATCAGACTCAAGTTTGATAATAACTTGAGTAACGCCTTGTTTTTTTAAAGACATTATTGTGCTTTGAGAGTTAACTCTGCCTTGGTTTTTTACTTTTGTTTTGCTGTGTTTAAGCATTACGGTGGTAACGAACATACCAATTTCTAATTCATCAATGCTTAATGTCTTCAATCTAACTTCTTCAGTCATATAGTATTTTTATTATTATTGTTCCATATTCATTCATACTTGCTTGTTTTTTATACTTTTACAATAAATTGTTATATTAGCAAATGAGATGGTGTGAGATAATTAAAGACTGCTCATTAATTAATTGATACCAATAATCATGAATTCAACAATCTTAAGCACCTTTTTAGTCGACGTTAAAAACAACCAATCGTTCTGGGCACTGCAAGAAAAGTCAGCAGAAGATTGGGTGGTACTTGACTCTATTAATTTTGAAAACACTGAAGTTATGCCATTATGGTCAAGCCAAGAACTCGCTCAGAAGCATTGTGTTGATGAATGGCAGGAATATGTACCGACTAAAATAACTTTAAGTGACTGGTTGGAATTTTGGTTAGAAGACCTTAGTGAAGACGGCGTTATTGTTGGTATTAATTGGCAAGAAGAAACTAGTGATACAGATGATAATACATATGTTGAGTTAGATTTAGCCGAGTTTAGTCAAGCACTCGCTGAAATTGAAGCTTTGTAACGTTTAGAAAAAGCAGTATGTTGACTTTATTATAGAGCTCAACGTGCTGTTGTTATTCGCCTGATACATCTAAATAAGTTAGTAAACTTATTCGACCATTCTTGGTCGACGCTATTTTATTTTTATTGATTAAATCTTTCCAGGCGGTCACTTTGCCACCCGTATTGAGCCGCTCAAAGCTTGCCGACTCATTTCCTTGCGCTAAAGATAAAAAGTTGAGTAATTTCTGATAACTGTCTGACTCGCTAACATCTATAGTCAGTAAGTCTTGTGGGCGAGCAATAAAATATTGCCCAACCTCACTCTTATGCCGCTGGTAGCATAATGATAAAAAATTATCATCTTCAATATTATCTGACGTAAAAGGTGAAAATGTACTCTGGTAACAGCGTTTAATGATCGTATTAAAACCACCATCATCTCGGGTGACATTGATATACATTCGTTGAAGTAATTGCTTAATCGACGGTAACCATTTTTGTGACTCACGGGACAAATAGATAAATTTACTGTTAGGGTAAAATGTATCTAGACGTTTAAAATCAGCAAAAATGGGCGTATCGGCGATCACTTGTGCATGATCAAAAGTTTTTTGCGTATAAGCTGTGTGTGCGACGGTATAGCCGAGTTCAAGCATAGCGGCACAAATACTGGTGGTGCCGGTGCGAGGTAAGCCGATAATGAATATTTTAGTGCTGTTCATCTCTTAGTTACATCCAAGATTTGCGGCTGCTTTCTACTTGGTAAAGTGCATTATCAAGTAATTGGTAGGCAAACTCTTGTTTGATAAAAGGAATATCTTGAGCGCCTGCCGCTAATACTATGCTTACTGAACTGAGTTGGTGGCGCTTTTGAAACCAACTTTGTTTAAACTGAACTTGTTGAGTTTTAAAAATAGGAAAACAGTAATAGTCGACGCCAAAATAACCTTTACGGATATAAATAAAATCTTCATCTTTAGCATAGCCCCAACGAAACCAACGCATAAAAATTAACAAACCAACAAATAAATAACCCGGAATTATAGCCATTAATAAATTAGTTTTATCAACAGTGATGAAAAAGACTAACAGTGAAATAAATATCGGGGTGAGAATATAGCCAAGATTACGCAAAAGAAAGCGTTTACTAATGCTTTGATAATCAACAGTCATCATTTTATTAGTTGGGTATACGTTGTTAACCAACGCCAAACATTCGCTAGGATTAATTGATGGAACAATAATACGATTATTTTCTGCACTCGCTTGATACTGATTTAAAGCACTATTGCTTTGCTCAAATTTAAGGTTAATTCGTTTGAGTATCACATCAAGCCAATCTTGTTGACGAACTACCATTTGCAGGCGGGATAACCGCATGATCACTTCATACTTGGTCAACAGACCACTACGGCGAATATAACGATCGTCGACTTTACTTAAGGTGAACTGGTAAAAAGTAATAATAGAACCGGCGATAGAAAATAAGGTAAAAGGTAATAAAATAATAAAAGTTAAGGTCAGTGCGTATAAACCAACTTGCCACATGGGTTTATCAGCAAACGTTAAGAATTTTTCAAGGTCGATACCTAAGCCATTAAAAAATTCAACAATATAGCGACCAAAATCATCAAAAAATGGTGCTAAGCCACCGAGGAAAATCCAGATTCTGTTGTTAGTTAAGCCATGAATAATAAGGTCTGTAATACTACGTGTGTTTAAAATAGTTTCGTTGTTTTGATCCTTAGATGCTAAGTCATTAACTGTTTCGGTCTCGGCATCGGCGACTGTTGAACTTGCTATTTTATGCTGAGCTAAAATTTCTACTTTAAGTTGTTCGGCAAAGTCTACTTTTAAAGCGACGACTTTAGCTTCTTGCATAGCGGAGCCTGCAGTATCAAGCTGGAGGCAGGTAAAACCGAATAGTCGATAATACAACGGCTGCTCTAGTTTTACGTTTTGAATTTTAGCAAAGGGTAAATTAACGTATTTCTTTGAAATTACGCCAGAGCGTATTTCAATATGATCCTGATATAATCGATACTGAAAGAAGTAGAAACTTAAAAAGGTCGAGATCATAATAATGGCGAGTATGGCTAAACCTATTGGTAGCCACAAATGGGGATGTGCAATAAAATTATCGTAACCTAAATATAATGCGGGTAAAAAAACGACGATATTACTTAAAAATCCCATCACAAATTTTGCTAAAAAATACATAATAGCGATAGGTGATATACGCTGCCAGTCTTTGGTGTTTTGTTTCGAGCCAAGAGGGGGAATTGTTACTTCTCCGTCGCTCTCTAGCGTCGGTGTTGATTTATCCATGATGGTTAACATCTTTGTGATCAAGAATAAATTGGCGAATGCTCTCTGCTTTCTCTAACGGTAAACCTGGGATTTCAAAAGTGTGCAGTGCACCACCAGCGCTGAAAACTTGCAGTTTAGCCAAACCTATTTTTCGGTCAATAGGACCACGCTTTAGCTCTACATGTTGAATACGTAGCATGGGTTGGCTAACAGTTTTGAGAAAAATAACGCCACTTTGATAACTAAGATCTTGTTGGCGAAGTGCGTAAAACTTTCTTTTATCAGCAACTATAGTGTAAAGGGTACTCATAAAGCCAACCAGTGCTATTATCCAAATAACATAACTTTGAAAGTTACTTACTGCAGTAGTTAAGGTAATAAAGTGTTGTAGCTGAACGATGAATAAAATACTTATAATAAACAGGGTGAGAAATAAGGAGATATAGCGGTTACTTTTTGCATAAAGCGGCGATAACATTTCAAATTTTAGAGAGTCTAATCTTGGTAAATCGTTACTCGTTATATCTGTGTTTGAAAAGTTAACCGTTCCTGGGATATTCTCGGTGCCCTGCATAATCGCTATTCCTATTATTTTTATTATCAAAAGAGTGGGTAATTGTTATTATAATTATTAATATAAACCGAACAATATGATTAATATTGGCGCAGTGCGGAGCTTGATTTTCTTAAAAGATTTTTTGGGTGTTTAGTATTATTCTGGTGATAAATAACCTAAATTCATCAAGCGCTTCTCATCAAAGGTGTTAATAACATCACCAATAATGACTAATGTTGGTGGTTTTATATCATGTAATTCAACTAAGTGGTTCAATCCCGCTAACGTACCACGGTAAACTTGTTGTTCTGGATTTGTTCCTTTATAAATCAATGCTGCGGGTGTTGAAGCTTTACGACCCGCCTTGATTAGTTGCTCACTGATAATGGGTAAGCTTTTGATCCCCATATAAAAGACAACGGTTTGTTTATTATCGTTAAGCGTGTGCCATGGCAGTGATAATTCACCATTGTCTTGGACGTTACCAGTAATAAATGTGCAACTTTGTGCGACTTGTCTATGCGTTAAAGGGATACCTACATAGCTAGTGCAAGCAGAGGCCGCGGTCATTCCTGGTACAATATGACAAGCGATACCATTTTTTAAGGTATATTGTGCTTCTTCACCTCCTCGACCAAAAACAAAAGGATCGCCGCCTTTTAAGCGTAAAACTTTTTTGTTTTGTTTAGCATAATCAACTAATAACTGATTAATTTGATCTTGGGGTACTCTGTGTTCTGCTTGTTTTTTACCGACATAAATTCGCTGACAATTTTCAGGTAATAACGCTAATATTTCAGCACTTACTAATCGGTCATAAATGGCGACTTCAGCTTGTTTAATAAAACGAAAAGCTTGTATGGTTAATAAATCAGGATCGCCAGGACCCGCGCCAACTAAAGCGACTTCGCCACAAGCAAAAGGTTGTTTACTGTTAGGTGAGTCAGGCATTATTAAGGTCATTGGTTATTTACCATTAGAAGAAACGTTTAAGTTCTTCAAAATACCGTCGTGTATATTATAGACAAAGCCGTGTACGGTGACATCTTGATTGGCATTCCAGGCACTGACTAATGTGGTGGTATGACAAACATTGGCTACCTGCTCAATCACATTGAGTTCACAAAGTAAGTTGACCTTTGTTTGCTGGTCTTCAACGGCATCAAGGCGCTCTTTGTGAAAACGATAAACATCTTTAATATGCCCTAACCAATTATCGATTAGCCCATGACGCTTATTATCAATTGATGCTGTAATACCGCCACAGCCATAGTGACCACATACTATTATATGTTTAACTTTTAGGTTTTCTACAGCAAATTGAATCACAGAAAGGCAATTTAAATCGGTATGGATAACTTGATTAGCAATATTACGATGAACAAACACTTCGCCTGGAGACATACCGAGCAATTCATTGGCTGGTACTCTTGAGTCAGAGCAACCTATCCATAAATATTCCGGTTTTTGTTGTTCTGACAAGCGTTTAAAAAAATCGGGGTCTGCTTTTTTTATCTTTTCAGCCCACTGCTGATTATTGTCGAACAAATGTTGAATTGAAGTCACGGAATGCCTTGTTAAATAATCTATTCATTGATTTTATGAGAATACACCAAAAAGTGAAAGATAAATGTGATATCAATTATTTATGATGTATATCCATTTAGTTGGGCACTTAGCCATAACTGCCGATATTATGAAAACTTAACTAGGCAGAGTCATCTCAACCGTATGTGAGCGACAATTTTAGCAATACAAAAACTAAAGCAGTTGTACTAAAAAGAAAAACAATCAAAGTAGCTGAGTTTGGTGTGCTGACTAAGAAGAAATCAACTTATCTATTAGCTAAAAAAGGGCGATTTAGGTGAATTTAAGCAAAGCAAATAGCCAATACTTTTAATCATGTCGTTATAAAGGGAAAATTAAATGGTTTATGTCCCAATAAAAATAAAGTTTGGCTTTGATTTTAGCTAAACTATTTATTGTCTTTTTCTTTTTATTTATCCGCCAGCACTTATCATTATATTATAAGTGCTGGCGGTTAACGTTGAATGTTCGACAATCAATTGTTACTTGGTATCGTTAAAATAACAGCTGATTTTTGTCGAATGGTATAAATTAGTAAATATTATTAGCAAAACTGCTAAATAATAGGTAATTTATAAGGAAATAAAGACAAGTAGCTTTAATCTCAGCTATTTTTTTTAAACTAACATCATGGATACTCTATGTTTACTCGCTTAAGCGTGAAATTACTTATACCGACTGCTGTTTTTGGATTATTAGCTGTATTATTTATTTTGCTATTTACAGATGAGTTAAGTAAGTCGTCTGTTATCGGTATATTGTCTCTATTAGTGATTGCCCAATTAATATCAGGTTATATATTTACTCAAAGTCAGCTGTCTTCTCGATTAACAAAGTTACTTCATTACTTAACACTTGTGGTGAGTACCAAGCAGGCGCCTCCTGGCCCATTAGTTGATGAAGGTAATGATGAACTCGCTCAAGTCACCAATGAGCTTAGTGCTTTTATTGGAGACTTATCCGATGTGCTTGCTGAATTGCGAACCGAGTCTGAATCGTTAAAAGAGGGGTCATTTTTACTGGCCACACAAATGACTGATTCAGTGAGAGCCGTTGATGATTCTGCCCGTCAAATAGAACTTATGGCTCACTCTATTGATGAAGTCGCGTCAACGTCTAGTATACTTTCAGAGAGTGCTTCACAGGTAAGCGAGACGACTAATCAAGTTATTGACATTTTATCGCAAGGTACAACTTCTTCAAATACCAGTCAGCAAACCATTGAAGCTTTTTCTAAAGAAGTTACCGAAATGGCGACAGACTTAGCGCTACTGCAAACAGAGTGTTCAAATATCGGTTCTGTTCTGGATGTTATTCGTGGCATTGCCGACCAAACAAACTTACTCGCATTAAATGCAGCGATAGAAGCAGCGCGAGCAGGTGAGCAAGGTCGCGGTTTCGCAGTTGTTGCCGATGAAGTAAGAGCTCTTGCGCATAGAACACAAGAAGCAACGGTTGAAATTCATTCAATGGTTGAAGGTCTGCAAGAGAAATCAACTAATGCTGTAACGGCGATTTCGCGTGGTCAAGCATTGACGCAAGACAGTTTAACGCATTCAGCCGAAGTGGTTGAAGCGTTAGAGCAAATAGGTCGAGTCTTTAAAGAGGTTAATGCCTTAACCTCTCAAATTGCTAGTGGCACTGAACAGCAACAGCAATCAACTGCAGCGGTTAATACCAATATGGCTGAAGTTGCCTCTTTGAGTCGAGATATCACTAATGGCTTAAGTTCTGTTGCCCAGCATGCAGAGCAACAGCAAAAGGTATCTGTTGATGTTGCTACGACCCTAAATAGGATTTGTGTTTAAAAACTAGCATGTAAAAGCACAGAGAGTAACGTTATATCATAAGCCCATTTAAACATGGGCTTTTTTATGTTCAGGATGAACGGTGATTATTTTTGCGAAACATCATAAGTACATCCTTGTATATCATCATAAGGTGTGACGATGCCTATAGCAGCAAGACCATTCAATGGCATCATTACTTTCGTGTATGTCGATACCGAGTGAAGCTCCACAGACGTAGTATAATGTTTGATATTGGCATCATATACGACAGTTGACTTTTAATAGGTGATAAACAGATTATCTTGTTTTTTAGAAATTGCATTTTAGTGAAAACCTCTGATCTTCAGCCAGCAATACTAATAATCATTTTATGTACATTATAGTTAGTCATTCATTAATTTCTAAGTCCGCTTTAAGCTCATTGCTGCCATTCATATTCGATTATTGAACGTAACTATTAGCCTAAAGGTGTCATCAACAAAGTAAAATCGTAGAAGCATTTTTTGGTTGTTTTTTGTCATGAACTGCCGTTAGTAATGTTTCCGGCCAATGGTAATAAAGGGTAAAATCGGCCCTTATCGCACAGCCTAAATGATTAAATCCAATAAGCTAAATGTCATCTTCATATAAGTAATTAGAAGCCGCTTTGCTCATGGCTTTATAATCATGGCCTGTATTAGCGACAACCTTAAATTTCCAGTCGAAATCGAACTTTCTTTCTTTTGCTATTTGCTTTGCCATAGTATAAAAGTGCTTGGCTCTGCTTAATCTGTGAGTTCCTTGCTGGTCTAATTCTTCATTCCTTACAAGATGGCCTCTCATTTCATTTCCATTATCTTGCTCTCCAATAAACAAAACGAGTTTTTGATTGAATGCCTGTTCTAACTCATTGGTTGTTAGTGATGATTTCCTTAAACCATAAGGAAAATCTTTTTCAAAAGAAGGTACTGTGTACCAACCAGAGTTCGAAGCTAATATCCTATTAGCTTTGTTATTGGGATTGAACAATGCGAGGCGATGTAAAATTTGACCTCCAGCAGAGTGACCAAATAAGTCATAAGATTTAGCTTTCATATTTAGCTTTATAACTACATTGGAAAACATTCTATCAAAATCACTGAATATCCAGTCTTGTTGATTTTTGTTCATCTTAAAGCTTTCAATTGCCGACTTTGACTTATTTATTGCTACATCTGAAATCATTCGTCCAATATTATAATTCCAAAACCTTGGGTAATGGTTCTCAGAATAGTGAGGTGAAAGAATCAAAACACCGTGTTTTTCAGCAGATTTAATCCAAGCAACTCGATAATCCCATGCGTTCCGACCTGCTCCTGGTATGACTATTAAAACACGAGAATCCTTTTTAAAACTCTTAGGCTTATAGTAGAAAACAGGTATAGGTCTGTTTTCAGCATGATTGCTTCCTTCAATGACGAAATTACCTGACCCATTATGGATATCAATATCATTTGTAATTTTTGATTGAGTGTCTTCAACCAAATGCATACCGCAAACACTACATATGCCTTTATGTTCGAAGACTTCTGTTTTAAAAAGGCTTTTCACATGAGGGCATGGAGGGCAAACGTAAGTTTGAGGCTGAAGTATTTTATCAAGAGTGTTTGATACTGCATAATTCGGCATTACTAGTAAAAGGCCAAACAATATTATCCATGAACTTTTCATTATTGAGATCCATTATTTTTATCTTTAATAATCTAAGTTATTTATTATCTAATTGAAAGACTATATTGGTAGAGGAGTTGTAACCTTGATTTAAAATCTCTATGACCGCTGTGGTGGCCGAGTTGCCAATCATGAGATGAATTATTGATTAGTTGAAATATATGTCTTCTGAAATGCTCATAGTTGACGTAACCACTTGAAAAGCTTAATGTCAGCATAGAGCGATAACCCCAACTCAATACTGATTGAAGAAAGTTAATAAAAAGGAACTTATATGATTCGAGTTATCATTGCTTTACTGATTACTATTTCAACTTACACACAAGCAAGTACCGATTATCATAAAGTCCTCAATCAGTTCAAAACCGTTTGCTTAGAAAAGGTACATTTAACATGTACAAGCTTGCTTAAAGGTGCCGCAGAAACGAAACTGTTATTAGCAGACACTTTAAAATTAATGGCACTTAATAATGAGTTCTCAACTTTATATACTTCTACGTATGGTGAAGAAGCTTTCCTTGAATTTAATGATGCTTTTAAGTTCAGCACCTCTCCCATTGATTTGAGTGATTATACCTTAAAGTCAAAAAGTAACGAGCAATTCACATTAAAGGATGCTGAAGGGAATACACTGACATTTGATAATACGAACAATGGATGGAGATTAAATGTTGATAAATCTTTATCTGGTGTATTAGTTAAAGAAGCTAAACAATTGGTTGCATATTCTATTGGTGCATACTTATCATTAATTACTAAAATTGAAACTTCTATTCCTGTAGAAGATGCTTTTAAGTTAGGGGGTAGATATTTTATTGTTGCTTCATACGATTATTTTGACGCAGAAGCTCAAATAAAACTAGATGAGATTTTTAAAGAAAAAAGTATTGATGCAGCAAAACTAAGGCAAGATATGCTTTCATTTTATAAGCAACAAGACTAGTAAGTATTTGAGCACTGTTGGCACTTTGAAGTCATGCCATTACAATCACGTGAACGACCGCTGTGGTGGCTAAGCGGACTACTTATTAAAATTAAGATATGTCGTCTTTGTAGTAAAAGTGATCTGAAGAGATCAATCTCAGACATTATGCGTGTAACACATGAAAGCTCGATTTTAGGTTGTCATTTCGCCATGCTGAAATATTATTAAGCCACCCATAATAACTTGTTTGTTTTTTCAACAATAAACTAGACTTAATTTACCCCTGTTAAGTGTGGTAATTATTATGCCCAAGCCTCGTTCACAACACTAATTAAGCCACCCATAATAACTTGTTTGTTTTTTCAACAACAAACTACACTTAATTTACCCTCTTATAAGTGTGGTGATAGTTATGCCAAAGCCTCGTTCACAACAAATTAGTTTATCTGATACGCCGTATTATCATATTTGTAGTCAAACCGTTCGAAAAGCCTT
>NZ_JACGVR010000030.1:0-50029 GCF_014077325.1 Colwellia sp. BRX8-5 | reverse complement strand
ACGAAGATGCCCTACAACGAATCAAAATATTTAGAAGCATTAAACCGAAGAGGATCGCCACTGTTAAAATTTGCAATAAATAGCTAAATTTTACTAGTTGTCCACCTCAGGGCGTGTTGTTATGTACATTTTATTGACCCGAAAAATCTCTATGAACTGTTACGACTATTTGTCCATCAGTAACTACTGGATTAAAATTAATGCTATCATTTTTATCATACCAACTTTGTTCTTGAATAACTTTTGAAAGCATTGCGCCTAAATACATACTATTAGACTCATCTGCTGTCATTTTTAATTTACACGCTGTAGTTTTACAAGAAAGGGACTGTATATCAAATCCATACTTGTCATCATTCTGAACTAATTCTCTAACATTTTGTTCGTATTCATAAGCCCATTCATGGTCAACTTCTTCTTGTTCAAACTCTTCATCAACATCTTGGCGAGAGTCATAATTACTTTCATCAATAATTTTTTTTGAAAAAGCCTGTAAATTCACCATCTCATCCTCAGATAGAGATTCTTCTTTTACTAAAACATCAATAGCTTCGACTTTCTCAGAATCCTTTAAATCAGTTTTTGCTACGATTAGCATTCCTTTAAATAGAAGAAATTCATTCTGCAGATTACTGAGAAGTATATTTGACTGCTCTAATTTAATTGAGTTTTTTTTATTTAATTTTTTCAAATCATTGATTATTAAATTCAATTCGTTTTTTTCTTTTTCCAGTAATTTAACAGTAACTTTTTCTGACATTAAATCATTGTACAAATATCCACCTAAGCAAACTAAAGTACTTATAATTACTGCATATACAACATTAAGCTTTTCCATTAAACATCCTTATTAAATTTAGTATGATCAGATATCTTGTCACATTCACTATCAAGTGACTCATACGATATGTACATAACGCCCCACTAAGAGGCAAATGATAGTTGGCTATAATAGAGAGCGCAGCGAACAAAGCCAACTGTTATTTGTCCTGCTTGAGTGGCTTGTTATACGAATTATTTGCCAAAAATACCAGAATAGATTTCATCTCTTAATTTATTGAAACTTGAGATAGAACTACCATTGGATAAACTTAAAACCACACCTACAATAATTAATAAAATAGGGATAAGTAAAGTAAATATTTTAGCCTCCATATCCTGCCTTACGATATCATTAACAATAACTGTAGAATTAGGGTCAAGAACAACTTCAAGGGCTGGGTATCCAATTAAAACACCGATACAAACAAATACGAAACCTATAATTTTAGGAAATTTTAAATGAGTTCTCTGCAGTTTAAACATACTCTGCCCTAATTTGTATAACAGTTTATTATGGAGACTTCTCAGTAATGTCCGTCCCATAAATATTATTTAATTGACATTAATATCCCATAATTTCATAGCTTTAGGAAATACAAATTTTATATTTTTGTCAGAACTTGGATATTACTGAGACTTCGCAGTAATATCCAATATAAAATTCGAGGTTATTACACATAAAATCAATGGATTAGGATATCATCTGGGTGTTTTTAGATTATTACTAAGACTTCTCAGTAATAAGACACGAATAATTGATTAGAAAATATATCGCAAATATTTTGAAGCTAACTTCCGCTTAGCGCACAAAGTGATCATTAATATGCTAAAGATAGTGTCAGTCTAAGCTTCGAAAAAGCTGACAATTTCGGATTTTTCATTAAAACCAGTATGAATCTTTATTACTCAGTATAATACTTTGATACTTGGTATAATACTTTGATACTTGGTATGAGACTTTATTACTCTCCCACATGTAGCGCTATGTTATATTAACCCTAAGCCTTTACTGGATGTGCTTAGAGTGGTCATAACATAATAAAATATAGGTCTAAAAACTAAGGAAAATTTAATGAAAAACTGTAACAATTTTATTTGCATTAATATCAACACCTTATGCATTGTTACACAAGAGAGGTCTAGTTAAAGAATGAGTGAACTCATTAGCACATGGTTAACTAACCAAGGTATCGCCGAAGCGTATTTAGCGATGGCCACCATTTTTGTTGGTTGCATGCTCATTTTTGTCATTTCAGCATTGGGATACTACCTCGCAAAATATCAGGTATTAGCTTTTGTTAACAAAATGGTCAGCAGAACAAAAAATACTTGGGATGATGTTTTATTAGAGCATAATGTTTTTTCTCGCTTCGCTTTTTTAATTCCGTTATTCGTACTGCTGTTTTTAACGCCTATTTTACTGCCCGAACAAGCATTACTTGGCGCCGTTTTAGTGGTTTTTGTAAAAATAGCTCTCAGCTTTCAAATTGCACGTTCTATTAGTGCTATTTTAAACGTCATTAGAAGTCTCTATCAAAATACTGCGCGTGACCGCTACTTACCCTTAAGCTCAACGATACAAGTGATAAAACTGGTTATTTATTTGGTTGCTACGATTCTATCTATTTCATTTATTTTAGATAAGTCACCTATTTATTTACTTAGTGGTTTAGGTGCATTAACTGCTGTTTTATTATTAGTATTTCAGGACACGATTAAAGGTTTAGTCGCTAGTATTCAAATATCAGCAAACAAAATGGTCGCGCCTGGTGACTGGATTGAAATTCCTAATTATGGTGCTGATGGCGATGTTATTGAGATTGGTTTAAATACGGTTAAAGTAAAAAACTTTGATAATACAGTGACAACTGTTCCTACGTACGCCTTAATAAACGGCTCATTTAAGAATTGGCGAGGCATGCTCAATTCAGGTGGTCGACGCATTAAGCGTAGCATTATTATTGATATCAACAGTATTTCATTTTATCAAAGTGCTGAGATTGAAAAACTTAAAGAAATCAGTTTATTAAAAGATTATTTACAGCAAAAATCTGATGAAATCACCACGAGTTTAAAAACGGCTAATTTATCTAACGATAATGTTAATAGCCGGCAGTTAACCAATGTCGGAACTTTTCGCGCTTATATTACCGCTTATTTAGCTAAACATGAAAAAATACATGATGAGATGACTTGTATGGTCAGGCAATTAGCGGCAACCGACTCAGGCTTACCGCTGGAGATATATTGTTTCAGTAATGACCAAAACTGGAAGAATTATGAGGGTATACAAGCCGATATTTTTGACCATTTATTCGCTATGGCGCCGGTATTCAGTTTACGTGTTTTTCAACATCCTACCGGCTATGACTGGCAAAAAAGTCGCTCGAGTCGACAACTTTAACGTTGACGAACTACGCCTTCTTGCATCGTTGAGGCAACAAGCTGTCCTTGACGATTAAAAATTTGCCCTTTAACTAAGCCTCGACCGCCACTTGCTGACGGACTATCCATAACGTAAAGCAGCCAATCATCAAAACGAAATGGGCGATGAAACCACATGGCATGGTCAATCGTGGCAATCTGTAAATTGGGTTGCCAATGACTCAAGCCGTGTGGAAATAAAGCCGTTGGTAAAAACAAGAAGTCAGAAGTATAAGCCAGCATATAGGTATGAATACGTAAATCATCAGATAAGGTGCCGTTTGCTTTTATCCACATCTGAGACTTAGGTGCTGTCTTTTCGGGTTGCAGCCAATTATAAGGTTTAACAGGACGCATTTCGATGGGCTTTTCAGCTAAAAATTTACCTCTAATTTCTTCAGGTATTTTATCTTGGTTGTCGAAAATGAAATCTGTGTAAGACGCTAAATCTTCAGGTGCGGGTACATCGGGCATAAGATCTTGATGCTCAATGCCTTTTTCATATTGTTGAAAAGAGGCCGTCATATAGAATATATCTTTACCGTTTTGAATTGCTTTAACACGCCGGGTGCTAAAACTTTTACCATCACGGATATTTTCGACTTCATAAACAACCGGCTTACTGGCATCACCTGGACGTAGAAAATAAGAATGAAGCGAGTGAACATTACGTGCTGAATCAACTGTTTCTTGAGCGGCAGAAACAGCTTGTCCCATTACTTGACCACCAAACAGCGCACGAAAGCCTAAATCTTGGCTTTGACCACGATAAATTCCTTGTTCGATTACCTCTAATTCTAATAATGAAGATAAATCATCCAACACTTGACTCATAATATTTAGCACTCACTGATATAAAATTTTGACTATAGCATATTTATAATTTATATCTTTAGCGACATTTTAAAATTGTTGAAAATTCATACGCTGCAAGGTAGTATCTAGGGAATAAGAAAATTATTGACTAAAAATACGAAGAGATCTCAATGGAAGCGCTATTAGAAAGAGAAGTATTGTTAGAAAGAAGGCAAGGTAGTAATGAGGAACAGTCGCTATGGGACAGGCTTTCTCTTGCACAAAAATTTGCCGCCAGTAGCATGACTCAGTTTGGTTACGACTTATCTTTTATTAGAAATAGCAATAACGGCAGCTTAGCCATATTACAATGCAATGGTAAAACAGCAACCATTAACGGTGAAGGTGAAGTAGACTCAACACCAAGTATAATTATTCGTCCTTAGTTATTCATCCTTGATTAAAGGCATATACCTAGCCTACTTTCAGAGATACATGAAAAGATGCCCCTATTAGGCATCTTTTTTAGTTTTAGTCAGTAATAAAGCTTCAATTAAAGAAATATACCCCGCTAAATTATTACTTGACCACATACGTCTTACGCTGGAATCTTGCTTAGCAACATGCGCCACGAACCTTTTAAAAGCGTCATCGTCAAAATTTCCATAACACTTTTTAGTGATTGACTGCAGTTTGCCTTTTCCTTTTAAACACTCAATAAAAATCGCGGCATAGTTATTAACCAGTGGTGAAATAATTTCAATCGTCTCAGGTTCTAATGCCTGGCAATTTTTAATTATTTGTAATCGATTTTTAACAAAATCTTCGTGTCGCTTGGCAATTATTGCCATAGAGTCTATATAAAACTTATTTTCTTTCTGACTACTACTGAGCTCTTTTTTCACACTAAATAATTCGCGTTGTAGAACTTCCGCTCGAAAATAAAAATAAATACTCAAAGCTACAAAAATAGCAGCAATGGACAATACAAAAATCATATTAAACCTATTAAAATAAAAAGTAATATTGACTACGCTTTAGTGGTTTCACTTAAACGCGATAAAAATATGTAAGGGTCTATATCTTGTGCTGTGGGTGATCCATAGGCGTAGCCAATTTTAAGTGAATAATCACCTAAATTGGCGAAGAATCTCAGTTTAATTGCGTTAGCTAAACTATTTAACTTAATCGCTATTTCAGCTTGAGTTTGGTGAGGACCTATCAGTAAATATTCACCATCGTTAATAGTACCCGCTTCATCAAATTCACCTTTTGACTCATTAAGTAAGATCGCTAATGTTTTTGAAACTTCGAGCATAATTTTATCATTAAAGTGAAAGGTAAGCTCTTGCCAGTTAACAACTGATAAGTAGCCAATCGCTAAGGGATAGTCGTATTTCCTCGCCATTTTATAATTCACTTGATAATTTCTTTTCGTTTGGGAGGGCGTTACCAAATAAGATAATGGCTGTTCCACTTCATCGTATACTTGATTTAAGCGCAACGTTCTTTGTCTTAATCCAAAAAAAACCAACGTAATGACTAATAGAATAACGATCACAATCAATAAATATATAACCTCTTTTTGCGCGATAAATTTTGCACTGAATTGAGTTTGTAACTTACTCTGTTCAGCGAGATTCAGGATTAAATTTCGACTTTTATCATTTGCACTTAACATTTGACTGGAGTCAATAATTAATGAGGGCTCAGCCTTTTTCTGAAACTGTTGAAGTAATTCAAGATAATTTTTATGGGCCATTAACGCATTTTTATAATCACCGTTTTGCTGATACATATGACTTAATAAAAGTAATAATTTAGCCTGCTTTTTTGATAGCTTTATGTGTTTAGCAGTTAATTCAGCTAATTGAAGGTAATGTTGATATACAGCTTTATTGTTTAATAGACTTGAGGTCTCTGCTAATAGAATTAACGAGGTTAAATAAGGCTTATTTAAGCTCTTTTCATTAAATGTAGCACTGGCTGATAATAGCCAATTATGTGAGTCACTAAATTCTCCCTGCTTTAATAACACCTCTGCCAATCCTAATTCAGCATAGGCAGCACTAATTGGAGCATTTTTATTTTTGCCGTGTTTTTGTGCTTCCCAAAAAGCATTGTAAGCATCATCAAATAAATTTAACTGAAAATAAGCACGGCCTAAGTGTAAATAAGTTTGGTCAATATTAGCCAGTTTGTCTAAATCAAATTTTAACGTTAATAGCTTATTTTGCATGGTTAGCGATGTTTGATAATCGCCTAAATAATAATATGCCGTTGCTAAAATTTCTAAAAGACAAAGGTGATCCTCATACTGAGGATTTACCGAAATCAGCACCTTAACTTGATTAAGATCATTCATCGATAAATCGTTTTTATTTTGCAACGCATAGGTAACAGCTCGATAACTCAAAGCAATTAAACGATATTTTAGCACTTGTGGAGAATCTGCCATTAAAATGACATTGGTTGCTATATTTTGAGTTTGCTCATACTTCTCCTGTAAAAAATAGCCATCTGCAACTTTCAGTAATAAATTAAACTTTATGGCTGGTTCGAGTCCTTGCAGAGAAATTCCATCTTGCGCAAAATGAAATGCTTCGCTATTTTCACCTTTATTATTGGCAACATCAGCAAGAAGGATGAAGGTTTTCCCACGAATTTGGACGGTATAATTTTCTTGAGACCCCAAAATTTTTTTTGAAAGTGTAATGATCTCTTCGTAGGGAAGGTTTTCAGCGTCTTGTAAAAAATAGCGTTCAACATCTTTAATGTTTTGCTCAACGTTTAAAGCATCATTGGCAAAACAAAATAAAGGGGCTATAAAAAAACAAAGGATCAACAACAGTTTACAGGGCATTATTAACTAAAATCCTTTATCTAATGATCAGTAGAGTGATCAGCCATAACCTATAAATTTATCTATTACTTATAGGCTTTCGTTACGGTTCAACAAATTATTCATAATAAAGGTTTACAAGCATAGTTCAACGCTTATAATGAATTTAGAGTTTCTAAAACTCGAAAAGGGCAAATCTAGTGAAAGCTAGAGACGCAAAGTTACCGGTCTAAGGGGAAACCTAGGATAGCGGAACTGCCAAGTATAGATATAGTGGGGGCTTGTCTTTATTTTGAACAGTTTGCTTTCGGTATACTTTGCGGTCCTTCCCTTCTTTTTAATTATTTTCTGTCATATATTACCTTCATTTAAAATACTATATAACTAAATATATGTTTTTTATAGACAAAAAATATATGTGGTACTTTACTTGTTTATACTAGAAAATGGTCTATTGATATTGTTAATTGGGTGTAAAAATTGAGATGGAACAATGAAGTATCATGATTCCATAAAACAAGCTGAACTAAAAATGAACATGGCCGTAAAACAATTACAGCGATGGTTTTTACCTGTCAGCCCAATTAATTATTCAGTTAGCTACGAATATATTAATAAAAAAAACATTCTTCTTAATACTGCCATTGAAAATAAACTTGCCACGGGTAAAAAGCTTGATGATTTTTTCATTGAAGAAAACTATCGTCAATTCATTTTAGGCCAAAGTAAATTCAGAGATGAACTCATTGACGACCTTGATGACGTTGTCACCCATGTTGAAAAAAACAGCCAAAAATCATCGCAGAGTATTAATAAACTTATTACCACGCTAGACAGCAATATTTCTGATCTACAATCTGCCGATAAAGAAAAAATAGTCGTTGCGGTAAATAGTATTCGCCAGGCATCTAAAGCCTTTAAACTACACCAACAAAAATTTGCTGAACATATTTCTTTTACCCGTAAAAAGACCCAGGCGTTAAAAGTTGAATTAAAAGAAGTACGTGAAGAAATTTACATGGATCCACTTACCGGTCTTTATAATCGTAAAGCTATGTCTAAGCATTTAGATTTATGGCTAACAGAAGATCCAAGTCGGCAAGTTGCCGCAATTGTCGTCTGTGTTGATCAAATTTCAGAAGTTAATCTGCAATTCGGTCATTTAATAAGTGATGTTCTCTTATCAAAAATAGCCAGTAAAGTGAGTAGTTATGTTGATGGCAGCGGTCTACCAATACGTTCAGGTGGCGATGAATTTTTAATTCTGTTACCTGATATTGACAAAGAAAGTGCTCGAGAAATTGCCAGTAAAATAACACATGGCGTTGAAAAGCTTCGCTTTGTTAGTAGTAAGTCTGGTATTAGATTACCTCAAATGACATTGTCTACTGGTGTAGACACCTTTAATATTGCTGAAAATGCCAGCAGTATCTTAAAAAAATCACGTCTGTTACTACCCGATTTATACAAAAAAAATAATACATTAAGTTCTTAATCGCTCAACAAGATTCTTTTTGCTTGATGACATTTTTCTCTCGCTGATATTTTCATTTCAATAAATAATATCAGTGATAGTATGCCCAACTTTACTCAATATAATCGGTAATAATCTTAATATACTCGGTGGTAAATCAAAGAAGATTACATTGCGAGTGCTTAGCTAAAAATAGTCGACGACAGCCTCCTTGTTTTCTCATATACTGAATGCAGTGTAAAATTCCTAACGACTAAGAGAGAAATAATTTATGAAAAAAATTACTTTAGCTGTTGCTGCTACTTTAATGATGGCGTCTCCTGTTTTTGCTGGTGATGCTGCTGCTGGTAAAGCAAAAACTGGTATGTGTGCTGCTTGTCATGGTGCTGCTGGTATCTCTGCGGTACCTATGTACCCAAACCTTGCTGGTCAAAAAGAAGCTTATCTTGCTAAACAGTTGAAAGACTTTAAAGCGGGTAAACGTAAAGATCCTGTTATGGGACCTATGGCTATGGGTTTAAGTGATGAAGATATCGCAAATATTTCGGCTTATTACGCTAGTTTAAAATAAACTCAGTAGTTATTGTTGAACCTGGTTCATCAAAAATAATATTAAAAAACGCTCAATTGAGCGTTTTTTTTTAAGCATTATGCTGTTGAATAACTTGCAAAAAGTCATGTCCATAACGGGCAAGTTTTGTATCACCAATACCATTAATATTTAGCATTTGTTGTGATGTTTTTGGCTTTATACGCGCAAGCTCTGACAACGTTGCATCATTGAAAACAATGAATGGCGCAATATCCTCTGCATCTGCAATCGTTTTACGCAAACTTCTTAATTTAACAAATAAGACACGGTCATAACGTTTATCGGTTTTATCTTGTTGCCAATAACTCGCTTTTTGCAACCTTGGTGAAGCTAACATTAAGGGTTCATCCCCTTTCAACACCGAGCGCGATGCTTGTGTTAAAAATAACGCAGATTGTTGAGAAATATCTTGCTGTAAAAATCCCAAATGAATCAATTGTCTAATAATAGCAAACCAATATCCCGGAGTTTTACTTTTACCGATAGCGAAAGTTGACACTTTTTCATGCTGCAGTTGCCTAACTTTTTCGGTTAACTCCCCTCTGAGCACTTGCACAACATGTTCAATATCACCTTGTTGCTGGATACGAAACACACAAGATAAGACTTTTTGTGCCGCTTCAGTAGCGTCAAATTGAGTGGGTGGATCTAAACAAATATCACAGTTACCACATTTTTTAGTGGTAAATTCTGCAAAATAATTAAGTACAACTTGTCGACGGCAGGTTTGAGCTTCAATAAAACCTTTTAACGCTTGAAAACGCTGTTGTTCAACGTTCACCCTTTCTTCATTATCACCATCAGCTATATACTTGGTAATGCGTTCTACATCTTTTTCATCATACAAAAATAACGCTTCTGCCGCTAAACCGTCTCGGCCAGCACGGCCAATCTCTTGATAATATGACTCGAGTGTTCTTGGAGGTTCAAAATGAATCACAAAGCGGATATTTGATTTATTGATGCCCAATCCAAAAGCTACGGTGGCAATAACCACTTGAATATTATCTTTGGCAAAACCGTCTTGGACAATATTGCGCATCTCTGTTTCCATGCCAGCATGATAGGCAGAACAATTTATACCCGCACTTGCTAACATTTTAGATAATTTCTCAACTTGCCAGCGGCTACTACAGTAAACAATGCCGCAATCATCACCACGCTTTTTAATGTAGCGTAACACCTGGTGATCGCCCTTATATTTATCCGCTAAGGTAAAACGAATATTAGGCCGGTCAAAGCTATCAAGATGAATATAAGGATCAGTCAATGCGAGTTGAAGAAGAATATCTCTTCGGGTTGTAACATCGGCAGTTGCTGTTAACGCCATAACCGGTACCGATGGAAATCGTTGTTTAATTGTATGAAGTTGTGTGTATGCCGGCCGAAAATCATGTCCCCATTGTGAAATACAATGTGCTTCGTCAATAGCAAATAAACTTATCTGTATGCTTGCCAAGCGTTGCATAAAATAATAATTTTTTAAGCGCTCTGGAGCTATGTATAACAACTTAAGCTCACTACGAGATAAACGCTCAAAAATATCATTGATTGTTTCTTGATCTAAACTCGAATTAACAAAAGCCGCTGAAATACCTTGTCGAGTCAAACCATCAACTTGATCTTTCATTAAAGCTATTAAGGGTGAAACAACGATGGTTATTCCTGGTAATAATACGGCAGGCAGTTGATAACACATCGATTTACCACCACCCGTTGGCATAAGTACTAAACTGTCTCGACCTTGAAATAATTGCTGAATAATTTCTAATTGTCCACTTCGAAAAGTTTGATAACCAAAATGATGCTTTAACGCATCTTCAAGCTGAGCTTGTGAGACTGTGGGGGGGGCTTTTAGCAACGGAGTAAACTTTATTAAACGACAATTATTGTTATTTTACCCCAGCCACAAAAAAAGTCGAGAGCACTATTTTAGTATTTATTGAATGCTTAGAAAGATAAGTGCTAAGCTACAATGAAGACATTAGACCAGTTAGAAAAATCTGCTGGTTAAATTGGAAGGATTATGACAAATAATTTAGATGAAAAACAAATGATTGAGCAACTTACTCATTTTTGGTCACACAACCTTCCCTTTAATAAATTACTGGGCCTAACCGTTAGTAAATTTGATTGTAATACCTCTGAAGTACGTTTTTTATGGCAAGATAAGTTAATGGGCAACCCATTACAGAAAACGCTACATGGTGGTGTCACTGCATCAGCCCTTGATTTTGCCGGTGGTGTTGTTGTGGCAGCGAATATGATTGAACAACTTGAGCACAAAACACCAACAACAATTCAACAAAGTTTGAGCTGCCTAGGAACGATAGATCTGCGTACCGATTATTTACGACCAGGTCGTGGTGAGGAGTTTATCGCTACAGCTCATATTATTCGTAGTGGCAATAAAGTCGCGGTTGCTCGCATGGAATTACATAACGAAAAAGGTGACCACATTGCTTTTGGCACCGGTACTTATCTAGTTGGTTAATATTCACCCGTTAATTTTTAAAGTGCTGGCTTTGTGTTCATACGATAGCTAGATTCAGGTCTATTTAAAAACGTACAACAGATATTCATTGTAAATGAGTAGTTATTAGCTAATTAAAGTGAATAACGTTAGCAAAAGTATTATCAATATACAGCCGACAGTTTGCGGTTATCGAACAAGTAAAGCGCTGAAATTAAAATCATTGTGTTATAATTCGGCTCTTTATTTTTGCTGCTAAAGTTTACTGAAAATCATGACTGTAACTGATAACAAAGACCGTAATGGCGTAATTAACGCGATTAGTGCTTATCTGCTTTGGGGTTTAGCGCCCATCTATTTCAAATTAATTTCTTCTATCAGCCCTGATGAAATTATGGTTCATCGTATTATTTGGTCGAGCCTACTGTTATTTCTAATCGTTATCATCAGTAAAAGATTTCGGGTATTAATCGATACACTCAAACAACCTAGGTTATTGGCTAAACTTGCCTTATCCGCTACTTTTCTATTAGTAAATTGGTTTTTATTCATCTGGGCGATAAATAATGATCATCTACTAGATGCGAGTTTAGGTTATTTTATCAATCCTTTATTTAGTGTCGCACTCGGTGTTATTTTTTTAGGTGAGCGTTTGCGAAAAATGCAGAAGTTTGCCGTTGCGCTGGCATTATGTGGCGTGTTAATTCAACTGGTTGCATTAGGTTCATTACCGGTAATTTCATTAGCACTTGCTGGAACGTTCGGTATTTATGGCTTGTTACGTAAAAAAATGCACCTTGATTCTTTTGTTGGTTTATTAATTGAATCAAGCATGATGCTACCGCTCGCGATTGTTTATTGGTTGTTATTTGTTAATACTAATACCGCTAACATGTTTGAAAATAGCTCAAATTTAAACCTGCTATTGATCGCTGCTGGCGTAGTTACTACAGCGCCACTGTTATGTTTTACTGCTGCGGCAAAGAGATTAACATTATCAACGCTAGGTTTTTTTCAATACATTGGACCCAGTATTATGTTTTTTTTAGCAACCTTCTATTATCAAGAAACATTGCAACCTGCTAAATTAGTCACCTTTGCTGCGATTTGGTTAGCTTTAGTTATTTATAGCCTTGACTCACTAAAAGCCAGAAATGAAAAACGTAAATTAGCATTGAATGAAGGATTAAGCCGTTAATTGTATTACCGGGATTATATCTAAGGTTGGTTAAGTACTGGCCTTAAGCTTTTTTGCCAGAGTAAGCTGAACACTAGAAACTTGTGCTAGTTTACTTTCAAGCTTTATTGGCAGGGTGATCTGAAAACTAGACCCTAGTGCTAGTTTAATTTTGATCTTACTTTGTAGTTTTTAACTGTTAGTAATGCTGTAGAGACTATTTAAAAACCATGTGATTTAGTTAAGTTAAGTATTGGCTTTAAGCTTTATTGGCAGGGTAATCTGAAAACTAGACCCTAGGGCTAGTTTACTTTTAATTTTGATATTGCCTTGTAGTTTTTGACATATAATATTATAAACAATATTCATTCCTAAGCCAGTACCGCCAGAATTTCTTTTGGTGGTGAAGAAAGGTTCAAAAATATTATCTAGCACATGTTGAGTCATGCCATGGCCATCATCTTTAAAGACGATAACAACATGACCGTCTTGGGTTTTCGTTAAGTTGATAGCAATATTGCCCTGTGCTTTATTTTCAAAAGCGTGCTTTAACGCATTCGTGACTAAATTTGTTAGCACCTGCGCTAACGCTCCTGGAATGGTGGTTATTTTCAATTCACTTTCACCGCTATATTGATAACTCACTCTAAAGCGCTTCATTTCTGCCGATAACGTAGACATGACCTCTTCAATATAACTGACTAAATCAATTTCTCGCTCTTCTCCCACCATTTGATCGGCTGCGACTTGCTTGAAGTTATTCAACAACTCAATAACACGCTCTAAAGCGTTAGTATTCAAGTTAGAAGCCTTCTCCATACCACTAAAGTAATGTTGCATTGCCGTGCGGGTTAAGTTGCCTGTTTCAAAGTTTTTACGAATCTTGAGAGTACTTTCTAAAGCTGTACTTGTTGATGTTACTGCAATACCAAGCGGGGTATTAATTTCATGGGCAACCCCTGCAGTTAAGGTGCCTAACGACGCCATTTTTTCAGATTGAATTAATTGTTTTTGCATCTTTTGTAAATTTTCCAGCGTACGAGTTAATGTTCGTGTTGTCTGCCTATTTTTAACAAAAAGTACAACCACTAATCCTGAAATCAACACTAACAGGGTAAGAAAAGAAGCCATTACAATCAAATAAAGTCGCTGTTTATCAATGCGTTCTTCGCGATTTTCTAACTCTTCATTTTTTTTATTTAATTGCATGCCTTGAAAACTTATTTGTTGCTGTTGCCGTTGCAAAATATCTTTATTAGTCAATATTTTTTCAGCCATAGCCCTATTTTCTTGTTCTTTATTGACAACCGAGCTTTGTTGGTTCTCTAAGTTTTTTTTTGCTACTTTTAACTGGGTTGCTACTTGCTGTAATTGCAGCTCTTTGGTTTTTATCGAGCGTTGCTGTTGTTCAGTATCTATTTTTAGGATATTTAGCTCTTGCTGACGCTTACCCGCCATTTTTTCTTGCTGTGTTAAATTCTTATTTAAGGTATTAAGCTTTTCTTTTGCTGAGGATATTTGATTTTCTTGATCGGTTAACTTTTGGTTCAACCTTGCTTCACGCGCCCTAATGACTTGTAATGCCAACTCTGTTTCTCTATACAAGGTAGCCACCTGAAGTTCAGTCCCACCTGACAATAATAATTCAGCAGACATCACCAAACCCTCAAAGACAATATTTGATTTATTCACTTCAAAATCTATCGCAGAATTTTCAACATCGTTAACTAGGTTGATCATCACATTATGCTTATCAATACTGTTATCAGTAATCAAAAGTGTGCTGCTACTGCGAAGAATGGCAGCAATATCGGCTATTTCAGTATTGGTATTGGCCGCAGTAAAAAACAAGTCAGTTTGTTTACCCGCTTCGATATTTTTTATGACAATAACTTTGATTGGCTTGTTTCTAATGACACGCTTAGCCAAAGTTTTATTAAGCAAGGCAGCAAAGATATCATCACCATAAACACCAACAACAAATTGCTGTTTGTTATTTTCATTTTGCCAGCTAACATGTTTAATAAAATTGTAAATATAAGCGGCTTTAACTTGCTCACTATCAATTTGCTGTGCAAAAATTGAGTTTGAGGTGCTAATAAAAAAACAAAACAACATCAGCAAATGTTTGCTCATGAGCATTATTTTTTTCTTCATTTAGTGCACCCTGTTGTTAAAATAGTTTAACCACTTTACTTTTTTTTATAAAAAAAAGCACCTTTAAGTTAATTCAAGCTCGGCATCACTTTAACATCTACATTTTAACTAAAGCGTTAATCATCGACGCCAAAAAGACTCAATTGATTGCGGCCATTTTCTTTAGCATTATAAAGCGCACTTTCCGCTTGATTCAGTTGTTTAGCAAACGTCTCTGTACTATTACAAACCAAGCCTATACTGATGTTAAAGGCAATATGGTGCTCTTCAAAAGTTAGCTGAGAAACAGAAATGTCTCGACGAAGATCGTCTAATTTAGTGTAAAGTTGATCCTCATCAGTACCGTACATTAAGATGGCAAACTCCTCACCACCTAAGCGGGCTAGCAAACCTGATCCTAGATGTTTACGCATATATAATGCCAGTACTTTTAAGACATGATCGCCGGCATCATTTCCGTAGTTATCATTGATTTTTTTGAAAAAATCAATGTCGAGCATAGCAACACAATAAGGCATGTCTCTTTTAATATATTGAGGCACCAGCTGCTCTGCTTTAGAGAAAAAAGCCCGTCTGTTAGGTAAGTCGGTTAAATAGTCTACGTTTGCTGCTTTTTGTATTTGTTCAATATTGTTTAAATTCTCAATATTTTGGGTAATTCGACAATAAAACTCTTCTGGGCAAAAAGGTTTACGTAAAAAGTCATCCGCACCATTTTTAATAAAGCGTGCCGAATGCATACCGTTGTCTGCTCCAGATATACCAATAATAGCGAGTTGATCACGACTATAAATTTTACGGATTTCATTAGTTAATTCGATACCGTCCATGATGGGCATTTCCAGATCGGTGATCACCAATTTAATGTCTTTGTGCTGCTTTAAGCGTTCTAGCGCTTGCACACCGTCATTGGCTAAATAAACATTAAAGTTGCGGCGTTTTAATAGCTGAGAAACATAATTTCGTGCCGCTAAAGAATCATCAACAACAAGAATACCTGTACTGCTGTTGGTTATTTGCCAATGTAAAATACGTTTTAAATAAAGGAAAGCTTGGCTATTCTCTTTAGGGATATAGTCAACAACGGGCTGAGCAAGTATTTGCTGTCGAGTCGTTTCATCCATTTTACCTGTCATAACGACACTTGGAATACCATGAGAGAGCACACAAGCTATTGCTTCGCCATTGGGAGCATCTGGTAAGGCATAATCTATAGTGGCAGCAAAAAAGTCATTTTTGCCCTGTAAAATTTCTTCTACTTCAGCAAGTGTGGTAGCAATAGTTACCTGATAATTTAATGCCTCGCCAATTTGCTTAATAACACGAGCAATAGGCTTACTGTCTTCTACTACGAGTAACTGCATTGACATATAATTTCATACCTTTTTTTATAATGGCATCACATGAAAGAACTAATTATTTTTATGTAATATTAAACGTTGGCTTGTAAATTAGCATAGGCGACCACCAGCCATTTACTACCTACACCAGCAAAATTAACTTGAATACGACTTTGAGCTCCTGAACCTTCATAATTTAAAACAACGCCTTCGCCAAATTTAGCATGAACGACTGACTGTCCTAAGCTAAAACCGCTGTTCTCAAAAGTTTCCAGTGTAAAAGTCGAAGAAAACTTACCTTTAGTTGATGGACGAGTCACTTGATTTTGTAATCTTATTTCTTCGGTACATTCAGGAGGTAATTCACGTAAAAAGCGACTGGCTTTATGAAATTTTTCTTGTCCATATAGTCGACGGCTTTCTGCATGACACAAGTATAGCTTACTCATAGCACGTGTCATGCCGACGTAACATAAACGCCTTTCCTCTTCTAAACGTCCTATTTCTTCTACTGATTTTTGTGAGGGAAACATTCCCTCCTCTAAGCCGGCAATAAACACTAATGGAAACTCTAAACCTTTCGCAGAGTGCATAGTCATTAACTGCACAGCAGGTTCATAATCATCGGCTTGTGACTCGCCAGCTTCAAGGGCAGCATGTGTTAAAAATGAGGTGAGTTTTGTTTGTTCTTCTATTAACTCTGGGTCCGCTTCGAAGGTTTGACAAGCGGTAACAAGCTCATTTAAGTTTTCTATTCTTGCCTCGGCACGTTCACCTTTTTCAGCTTGATACATGGCTTTTAAACCACTGTGTTGAATAACATAGTTGGCCTGTTGGTCGAGGTCGAGGTGGCTAGAGTCATCTTCGAGAGTGTCGATAATATTAATAAAATTTTGAATGACTTTCGCACTTCGTCCTTTCAATTCATCATTTTTTAGCATGAATTGACAGGCTTGCCATAATGTCATTTCTAAACTGCGCGCAGCGTCACGTATTAACGATAGGCTGGTATTACCAATGCCACGTGTTGGGGTATTAATAATACGTTCAAAAGCCGCATCATCATCGCGATTATTTAATAAGCGTAAGTAAGCAAGTGCATCCTTAATTTCTAAACGTTCAAAGAAGCGTTGACCACCGTAAATACGATAAGGTAAGCGACTCTGCAAGAGCGCTTCTTCGAGTAAACGAGATTGCGCATTACTGCGATATAAAATAGCGACATCATCTAAGCTGCCTTCTTTACGCCAATCCGTAATTCGACCCGCAATAAAGCGAGCTTCATCTATTTCGTTGAATGCCGTATAAATAGATATTTTTTCACCCGCTTCATCTTCGGTCCATAACTTTTTACCTAAGCGGTTATTATTATTGGCGATAAGTTTATTAGCCGCATTAAGAATATTGGCTGTGGAGCGATAATTCTGCTCTAAACGTATCGTTTTTGTGTCGTCGAACTCATTAAGAAAACGCTGAATATTTTCAATTTTTGCGCCACGCCAGCCATAAATTGATTGGTCGTCATCACCAACAATCATCACCTTACTCGATGCGTTACCCAGAATGTTTAACCAGGCGTATTGAATGGCATTGGTGTCTTGAAATTCGTCGACTAAAATATGCTTAAAGCGTTGCTGATAATGGGCAAGCAAAACGGGGTTGTTCAACCAAAGTTCATGGGCACGCAATAATAACTCGGCAAAATCGACTAAACCGGCTCGATCACAAGCTTCTTGATATCCTTGATAAACTTTAACAAACGTTTGCTCAGTGGGATCATCGTAAACTTCTATGTGCTGTGGACGAATACCTTCATCTTTTTTTCCATTGATATACCACTGCATCTGCTTGGGTGGCCAACGTTTTTCGTCAATACCTAATGAACGTACAATGCGCTTAACTAAGCGCAGTTGATCATCTGAATCAAGTACTTGAAAATTTTGTGGTAATTTAGCTTCTTGAAAATGCATACGAAGTAAGCGATGGGCTAAACCATGGAAAGTACCGACCCACATACCATGAACATTACCCTCAACTGTTTTTTCAACACGCACTCGCATTTCTGCTGCTGCTTTATTGGTAAAAGTAACGGCTAAAATACTATGAGAAGAGGCGTTTTCAACTTGCATTAACCAGGCAATACGTTGCACTAACACACGAGTTTTACCACTTCCTGCGCCAGCTAATACCAACATATTTTGTAGTGGAGCGGCGACAACATCTCGTTGTTTTTCATTGAGTGACTCAAGTAGTTCAGAAACGTCCATAACGGAAAAATAACCTTAGAAAAGTAGAAAGTAAGTATAGATAAAATTATAACAAGTGACACAATTCGCTAATATCTGCTAGCTCAATATTAGGTAAAACAGTTAGTGGTTTGCCAACATCATAGCAGGAAATCCATGCGGTTTGGCAGCCAGCATCGATAGCACCTAGAATATCAGAGCGACCACAATCACCAACATGTAATAGTTGTGACGGTTTTATTATTAATTTTTTGCAAGCTTCAACAAACATATCTGCTGCGGGCTTTTGTCGTAGTCGTTGATTTTTATTTAAAGCTGTCGTTGATAAATCCCCGGCATGAAATCGATAGCTAAAGTAAGCTGAAATACCTATTTTATCAGTATCAACATTGCCGTTACTGATGGCCACCAAGGGATATTTTTTTTGTAAGCTTTGCAATAATTGATGCACAGCTTCTGGCACAACAAAATCACTGCGTTGTTGAACAAAATAATCTAACGCTTTATGTGCTTGGTCATTCGCAATGTCATCAGCTAAACCCAATGCTTTCATGCCTAGAGTGTAAGTGGCTAAACGTATATCACCCACATGATGTATTAATTGTGGATTCGCTGCTATAGCTTGCTCGCGAAAAGGTGACCAAAACCGGTAATCAAAAAGAGTATTTTTTGTCGCATGAGTGGCGATTATCTGTAATGAGAAAAGTGCCGAAAAATAAGCAACCATTTTGGCATCTGTTGCCATCATTACCGGATAATTACTATACAGGGTATCATCAAGGTCAAAACTAATGGCTTGAAAGGGGGCTAAGCGACGATAAAATTTCATTGTCTGTGTTATTTATACAGTTGTTGAAAAAGTAATTTTGCCACCAGCTTTCTAAATTGACTAAGCAATAAAGTATCCATGCGTGGATCAAAGTGGTCGGCGTCGGCACTGCTTATCGCCATAAAACCAATGTCATCATTAATATGATTTAGCTTAATTAAGACCACAGAGCCTTCTTGATGTTGCGAAAAAATAAGTTCTTGCTCGCTTTTTTGTAAGCGTCCAAAATAATAATCATCTTTGGATAAACGATTATTCATCACCCCTGCACAATCGTTTTTAACGATGCTAGCATGGTCAACCTCAGTATGCTCTTTTAACCAGACTTTCAAACCCGATAATGACAATAATTCTGTGGTTGCTTGATACAAACAATCAAGCAACTCAGGCGCGGAGCTGCAATCTAATAAGCGTAAATACAAGTCGCTATACAAAGCAAAAAGCTGTTCATTATGGTTAGCTATCGCCATAAGTTGAGTAATTTCTTCTTCTAGACCATGAATTTTTTGACGTTGCTGGCTTTGTTGTCTTTGCACTAACGAGACGGTGCCACGATTAACATCGGATAAACGTAGACTAGTGATCAGCTCAGGATTACGATTAAAAAATTCTGGGTTATCATGTAAGTAATCAACAATGAGATCATCCGTTAAACTTACTTCATCTAATTGCATTGGGGTTGAGTCGTTCAAATTAATTCTCTATATCTTGAATAGTTAAATAAGCTAACTTTATGCTGATTATAAATTTAATTGCCCGTCAAATACATGTACGGCTGGGCCGGTCATTTTGACTGAATTACCCGGTCCTTTCCAATAAACCTTTAACTTACCGCCCGGTAATTCCACCGTAACATCTCGACCTAATTTATTTTGTATCTGGCCAATAACTACTGCTGCACAAGCACCACTACCACAGGCTAACGTTTCAGCTGAACCACGTTCATAAACACGAAGTTTAATATAGTCAGGAGCAACAATTTCCATAAAGCCAACATTCACTTGCTGGGGAAAGCGTTCGTGATGTGACAAAGCTTTACCTAACGTCTCAACAGGAGCCTCATCAACCGAGTCAACTGTCAGCACACAATGCGGATTACCTAAAGAAACCACGCCACACAATACGGTGTCTTCATCACTGCGAAGAATGTAAGTACCTTCTACTTTTTGGGCAGTAAATGGAATTTGGCTTGGTTCAAACTTAGGTGTTGGCATATTCACTGAAACGTTACCATCGCGCTCAACAAATAAGGTCATCTTGCCTGACTGTGTCGACACCTTAATTTTATTTTTATTCGTTAAGCCTTTTAAACGCACAAATTTAGCAAAACAACGAGCTCCATTGCCACACTGACCAACTTCACTACCGTCGGCATTAAAGATGCGATAATGAAAATCTAAATCGGGATCGTACGGTGGCTCAACCACTAACACTTGATCAAAACCGACACCGAAATTACGATCGGATAACTGCTTTATTTGCTCATTAGACAAATAAACATTCTGGGTAACATTGTCTAGTACTAGGAAGTCGTTACCTAAACCGTGCATTTTTGAAAAATTAACTAACATTTACTTCCCATATTCAATTTAATACTTATTTTGGTAACAAAGACTCGCCTTGCCATAATTGCTCAAGTGTTTCCCGAGCACGGATCAAATGATTTTCTTCACCATCGACCATAATTTCAGCCGCTTTTGGGCGACTATTATAATTTGAACTCATCGAAAAACCATAGGCACCCGATGAACGGATCGCTAAGAGATCACCGGCCACGATACTTAGTTCTCGAGCTTTACCCAGAAAATCACCCGTTTCACAAATAGGACCAACAATGTCGTAAGTTTTTTTACTGGTGAGTTCATTTTTTTCAACTTCGATAATCGCTTGCCATGCTTGATAAAGCGACGGACGAATTAAATCATTCATCGCGGCGTCAACAATCGCAAAATGTCTATCTTGATTCGTTTTTAGTAATTCAACTTCGGTCACTAAAATTCCGGCATTAGCCATAATGGCACGACCGGGCTCATAAATCAGCGTAATATCACGATCAGCTAACTTATCCGCAATCGCTTTCGCGTATTCGTTAGGATGAGGTGGTGTTTCGTCGTTATAACATACGCCTAAACCACCGCCAACATCGATATGCGATAAGGCAATATTTACCTCTGCGAGGCGGTCAACAAGTGCGAGTACTCGGTCAAGTGCGTCTAAAAAGGGTTGAACTTCAGTTAACTGCGAACCAATATGGCAATCGATGCCCTTTACCGCAATATTTGATAAACTATTGGCGTGTTGGTAAAGCTCAAAGGCATCATCAATGCTAATACCAAATTTATTTTCTTTTAAGCCTGTCGATATATAAGGATGCGTACCAGCATCTACATCAGGGTTTACTCTTAAAGAGACTGGTGCAGTCATTTTCATGCGCTCGGCTACCTGCTGAATACGCGTTAGCTCTGCTGCTGATTCAACATTGAAGCAGTAAATCCCCTTTTCTAAGGCAAAAGCAATTTCATCTGACTTTTTGCCAACGCCCGAAAACACCACTTTACGGGCATCGCCGCCGGCTTGTAATACACGAGCAAGTTCACCTTTTGAAACGATATCAAAACCACTACCTAAACGTGCCATCACATTGAGTACGGCAATGTTACTGTTGGCTTTCACCGCATAACACACTAAATGTGGTTTATCACCAGCCGCTTGGTCAAACGCATGCCAGTGGCGCTCAATAGTCGCTCGTGAATATATATATAACGGCGTACCATGTTGCTTAACAAGTTGAGTAACGCCACAATCTTCAGCATACAGAGAAGTGTTTTTGTAATTGAAAAAATCCACGATTAATTTTCCTGCGATTTTGGTGCTGGTGAGTTTTGTTTTGGCTGTGTATTAGCGTGTTCAGTTTGCTGCTGTACTTTTACTTGCACAGATTTTTGCGATAGTGGACCTTTAATTCCACATCCACTTAAAAGCACTGATATAATAAAAAACGCTAAAATAATTGAATTTTGTTTACGCATACTTGATTTATTCGATTTTTTTCTCATGATAGACGTTTTATAATCTCATGACCAACAAATAGCTAGCAAAGATGAATAAATTTCATTGCGCTAGAAAAGGAAGCATTAATGAACGACAGCCAATACAATTTACTTGCCGATGAAATTATTCTTCAAATAGAAGAAGCCATTGAAGATTGTGGTACCGACATTGATTATGAGGGTGTGGGTGGCATGTTAACACTGACCTTTAAAAGTGGCAGCAAAGTCATCATTAATAAACAAGCACCCTTGCAGGAAATATGGGTAGCAACTAAATTTAATGGTCATCATTTTCAGTGTGAAGATGGCCAATGGACAGACAAACGTGGTGGTGGCGAACTTTGGCAATTCTTATCAAAAGCGATCAGTATTCAGGCCGACACCGAAATAACTATTAGCGCAGGATAATTTAATGAGCACAACAACCGTACGCATTGCCACACGTAAAAGTGCACTCGCTTTATGGCAAGCCGAATATGTAAAAGCACAATTAGAGCATTTCCACGCTGGCATTATTGTTGAACTTGTTCCCATGACCACCAAAGGCGATATTATTTTAGATACACCTTTAGCTAAAGTCGGTGGTAAAGGTTTATTTGTTAAAGAACTCGAAGTTGCCATGTTAGAAGACCGTGCTGATATCGCAGTTCATTCAATGAAAGATGTCCCCGTAGAATTTCCTGAAGGGCTAGGCTTAGAAGTGATTTGTCCTCGTGAAGACCCTCGTGATGCCTTTGTTTCTAATACCATTAACAGTTTAGCCGAACTGCCACAGGGTGCTGTTGTCGGTACCTCAAGTTTACGTCGTCAATGCCAAATTAAAGCCATACGCCCAGATTTAGACATTCGTGATTTGCGCGGTAACGTAAATACCCGTTTAAAAAAATTAGATAATGGCGAATATGATGCCATTATACTTGCCGCAGCGGGATTAATACGTTTGGCAATGCCTGAGCGAATTCAAGAGTTTATTGAACCTGAGGTCATGTTGCCAGCAAACGGACAAGGTGCTGTCGGAATTGAATGTAGAACGAACGATGAAACCCTTAAAGCTTTACTTGCGCCATTAGGTTGTGAAACTACCCGTATTCGAGTGTTAGCAGAACGAGCGATGAACCGCGCTTTAGAAGGTGGTTGCCAGGTCCCTATTGGAAGCTACGCTGTTATTCAAAACAATGGTCAAGTTTTTTTACGTGGTTTAGTGGGCGCAACTGACGGTAGTGAAATACTGACCAGTGAAATAACTGGTGATAGTAAAAATGCTGAACAACTAGGTAATACACTGGCTGATCAACTCCTTGAAAAAGGCGCTGATAGAATATTGCGTCAGGTTTATGCACAACAGTAACACACACGTTTTAATCACACGTCCTGAAAAAGTAGGACGTGCTTTAGCGCAACAGTTAAAAAGTATCGGCATTGACAGTCACTGCCAACCGTTCTTTGACTATCAATCATTTGCTTGTAAAATCACCACTAAAAAGCTCATCAAACAATATCCGCAAGCCATTGTTATTTTTGTCAGTGTCGCTGCGGTTGAGTTTGCTCATTGCGCTGTTGATTTTTCTCAATGGCAACAAAAACGCATTATTGCTATCGGTAGCGCAACACTAAACGCTTTAAAAGCAAAAGGGCTTAGTGCTGTTTCCCCTGAACTTCATACCAGCGAAGGTTTATTAACACTTAATATACTCGATGAAAAAACAATCAGTGGCGAAACCATTATTATTGTTCGTGGTGACGGTGGTCGAGAGCATATTGCCCAGCAACTCACCTTGCGAGGCGCCAAAGTTCACTATTTAGAAAGCTATAAAAAAGTCTGGCTTACCGTCACGCAAAAACAGGTTCAACAATGGCGAAATCAGCGAATAAATTGTATTGTCATAACCAGTAACGCTTTGCTAGAAAGCATAGTACACTTAATAAAGCATTCAGAGAGTTATTGGCAAACCACTTGTTTATGGATTGTTGCTAGTGAGCGCATTGCCGAACAAGCGAAACAACTAGGATTACTCAATATCATTAATGCTAACGGTGCTAATGATCAAGCCATGCTTAGTGCAATCACTTCATATGGAAAAAATAATGACTGATAAAAAGCTAAACGAGTCAAATACTTCAGAAAAAAAATCGACTGACGAAAAGTCAGAGCAAGGTTTTTCAACTTCTATTTCACTAGCGTCAGCGACAACAGCATCCTCGAGTGAAGAACAGAAGTCCCCAGAAAAAAATAAAGCCTCAGGTGTGGTTAACGAGAAAAAACCAGCCATTAAAACCTCGGAAAAAAAAGCTAAATCACCGGTGGCGAATGATACAAAGATGAATAAACAAAAATTATCTAAGACTGCCGTAGTTTCCTTAATCATAGCTTTAGCAGCAAGTGTTGGTGTCGGCGGTTTATATTACTGGGATATACAGCAACAAGCACAGAGCAAAGCAGAGTTTTTACAAAAAACTCAGCAAATTTTAGCCACTAGTGAGCAAAAAACCCAACAAAGTTTGGCCAGTAGTGAGCAAAAAGTTAAGCAGTTATTTGCTCAGCAACAAACCATGTTTTCACAGCGCTTAAACCGTGAGATTGCAACAATAACAACAGACAGCCAAGTTAAAATCGCTAAACTTGAAAAGACTGTTGAACGATTATCACAAAATCAACCCAGTGATTGGTTATTGCACGAAGCAGAGTACCTTATTCGTATTGCCACTCGCACGATGTGGCTAGAGCAAGATACAAGAGCAGCAATTGGCTTGTTACAAGATGCGGATATGCGTCTCAAAGAACTTAAAGATCCGCAGTTTTTACCTATTCGTCAATTAATTCGTCAAGACATCGCACAGTTAACATTAATACCTGTTGTAGACAACGAAGAAACCGTTATGACCTTAATGGCGATGAGTCATCAACTGGCAAACTTACCCTTGGCTATGGTTAAAATTCCAGATAATGACAACAAGAGCAGTGATTTCACATTATCTGAAAGCACCAATGATTGGCGAGAAAACCTCGCTAAAACATGGCAAAAAATTCTTGCAGATTTTATTACTGTCCGCAGAAGTAGTGGTAATGTAAAACCATTAATGTCGCCACAACATCAACAAAACCTTATTGAGAACCTTAGCTTAAAGTTACAATTAGCTCAGTGGGCAGTGACAGAGAAAAAACAGAAAATTTATAATCAAACCTTAAATGACATTCAACTATGGTTAACAGAATACTTTGATATGCAAAAAGTTGAAAATCAAAACTTTTATCAAGCTATTCAAAAACTAAAAAGTAAGATAATCACTTATGATTACCCCAGTACGCTTTTATCGCTAAAAGCGATGAGTAAAGTGCTAGCAGAAACGCCTTTAAAACCAACACTTGAACAATTAACGCCTCAAGTAATGCCTGATAAATTACCCGAGGGCAAAGAAAAAGCACTTAATGGCTCATCTCAAACACTACCTGAAGAAGTTGCACCACAAGAGTCAAAAGTGCAGCCTAACAGCACGAATGAGGCCTTATAATGAAAAAATTAATACTGTGGATATTAATGTTTTTTGCTGCGGTTGCTATTAGCCCACTACTAATAAATGAAAAAGGTTATATCTTAATTGCGATGGGCGATTTAACCATAGAATCAACCGTAGTAATGGCATGTATTATGTTAACGCTATTATTTATCGCCTTAGGGTTATCGATGACACTTGTGCGTGGCAGTCTACGTTTGGGTTTTGGCGGCTGGAACAAAATTGCTTTTGCTAATCGCCGTCGAGGTTTAAGAGACTTTAATCGCGGCATTGCTGCTTTTATTCTTGAAGACAACCAACAAGCAGAGCATTTGTTTGCTAAAGCGGCTGAACCCTCAAGATTTACTCATACGTCTTATCTATTGGCTGCTGCTGCATCGTCGAAACAATCGCTGCGATCAAACACTAATCACTACTTAGCTTTATTAGCACAAGAAGACAATGGCGTTAAAGGCTCTGGTTTAGAATCAGTACTCGTGACGATTAAATTATTAATCTCTCAGGAAGACTTTGCACAGGCACGGAGTATTATTGATAAACATCACAAACAAATTGGTCATGATGCAAGGTTATTAAGCTTAGAGATCATCTTAAGCTTGCAAGAAAAACGTTTTGATTATGTAATAGAGCAACTTGTTTCAGCCCGTAAACAAAAAGCCATTACGAATGAAAAAATAGCACTATGGGAAGCAAGCGCTTTCTATGGTGCTTTTAATGAAACAATACGCAAAGAAAATAACGATTCATTGGCACAGCGGTGGCACAAACTTACTCGGAAATTAAAACATAATGAAGTTATTCTCTGGGCTTATTGTCAAGTATTAGCCGAGCACAAGATCACTGAACCACTCAATAAAATATTATTACCCGTGATTAAAAAAGGCGCAGACGATACTTTTTTAAAGAATATTCGCCAGCTACCTATTTCGGCGACTGATGAATTAATCAGTGCTGTTCAAAAACAGTTACATAATGATCCTCACAGCGGAAAATGGTTAAGTTGTTTAGCTAATTTAGCCGCAAAATCTCAACAACTGCCGATGGCAGAAAAAGCCTTTAATAGCCTGATTAATTTAGCAGGTACACAATATGATGTTATTGATCTACTGAACTTTTCTCAAGTATTAGAGCAGCAAGGCGAATATAAAAAAGCCAATCAAGTATTAAATAAAGCTTTAGGTCAAATTGGCAGCTTTAACAATAATACCTTAGTTATAAATAACGGAAACGAACAAAAATGAATTTAACAGTCGACTTTAAAAAACCTGAAATTGCCGGTGCTTTTGATTGGCAATTATGTCAAGAAATCAATGTAAAAAACGAGCAAGGCGATATTATTGCTAAAGCTGAAATTGAGCTAATCACCCTCAATAAACACCGTGATGCTGTTGGCTCTTATACTTTATTAGCCAACGAAGATACTGACTGGGAAATTCCACTTAACCTTTATTTTAAAGGCCAAAACCTTGAACAAGGCTTATGTGAACAATTAAGCATTACTGCTGAGACCAAAAAAGCTAAAACACATATTTTACTTGAAGCGATCAGTGTTCTGCCACAATATCGTAAACAAGCGATTGGGCAATACCTGCTTAAAGAAATTGTTAAACATCATCAAAAGGCTCAATCTATTACGGTCTTAAGCATGCCAATGCATCTCTTTGTTGATGCCGATGAATGTGAGGATGAAGGTATTAAAGCTTATTATCAAGCGGCTGATTTGCAAACTGAAAAAGTGGCGATAGATGATCTCACTCACTTTTTTACTAAAAGTGGCTTCGTTGAGTTTACCGTCGACGAAAGTTTACTGGCTGAGCCTTTACCCTATCAAATATTTGTTGCTAGCCCACAAAGTATATTAAAAGACTCAATCTAAAAATATTTTCAGCTTAAGCACATTATATCAAAAGCAAATAAAAGAGGCCTATTATGTTTAGCATTCACGGAGAATGGAAAATTGAAGTTCGTGGCAATGTTGTTGTGCAATGGTTTTCTGGCACTTGGAACGAAGAAGCTATTATTGCTTATGTTAAAGAGTTTCGTGCTAAAGCGAGCCCGCTTAAAGGTAGTCCTTGGGCTATTGTTTCTTCTTTTGAGGATTGGGAGTTAGGTGTTCCTGCAATTGATAAACATATTGAAGAACATTGCCAGTGGTTCAAGGACAATGGTTGCAGCAAAGATTGTCATATTTACACAAAGAGCGCAGCCAAAGAAATGCAATTAGAAAGGCTAATACCCCATACTGATGCGTCTTATGAACGGCAAGTGTTTACCAATGCTAAAGATGCATCAACTTGGTTAGCGAGTCATGGCTTTTTAATTGATGGTTTAAGTATCAATCGAATCGCGAATAAATAGCCACTTAATCTAGTCATTCATTATAAAAAATAAAATAGTCATCGGCACCTACGCCATGATGACTATCTTCACAAAGCCCTATTTAATAAATACTAACGTACTAAGCATTTATTAAATAAGGTTCTCTACCTTGATGTTTGTTGTTACGTTTGAATGAACCTTTACCTTTTTTAGCCTGCACAACTTGCAGTTTATAAACTTTCGATGTGACAAGAGCCGCGAAAAAATTATCTTTGATTTTCCCTCGTCCTAAGTCTGTTGCTAAAGTATTTTGCAATACTTGACCCTGTTTATTTTTACTCATTAATTTTACTCTTCAATAATAAAAGCCATCGGTATGATGGCTTTATCGGTCATTCATTTAAAAACTTTATCTAATATTAAATATAGGCAAAAGCATCAGCAAACATATGTTCAACTAAGGCTCCTTGCGCTAAAAAGTCGGTGCGAACTGCGCCTACCATATCAAAACGTCCGGCCAAATAAATATCATAATCGGCTAAATTTTTAATATCTTTCATCACAACGTGGTGAACCATGCCAACTTGACCTTGCCAATTGTCATCAGGGTTCTCTACCACCGGGTGAAAAGTACCATTTTCTAGACCTGCAATAATTTTAGCTGTTTTTTCTAGTTCATAACAAGCACTTTGATCACGCAACCCCCAATAAACAGTAATCTTTCGCGATGACCTTTGTGACGCTAACAATTCATACATAGATTTTATATAAGAAAACCCTGTACCACCCGCCAAAAGTAAAAGCGGACGTTCGCTTTCACTGCGCAGCTGCGCATTGCCTAGTGGCATTTCTACAGTAACTGTATTATTGGCTTTAATATGTTCAATAACTTGCATTGGGTAACTGTCAGCACCTGAAGCACCAATTTGTAGTTCAATTAATTCAGCATTGGGTGCACTGGCAATAGAGAAAGGACGTTTATCATCCTCACTCATCACAAAATTTAAGTATTGGCCGGCTTGAAAATCGATTTGCTCACTTGGCTTTAATAGCACTTTATAAACAAACTCTGTCAGAGATGTTAATGATTCTACCTGACACTTAATTTTATTCATTTATTTAAACCTTTCATTATTCAGATCCTAAAACATGTTCAGGATAACAGTTACTAATTCTTTTTATCAGTTGTTGGAAATATATTAAGTTCATCCCAAATATTATCAACATCTGTTTTAACTTCTTCGGTCATCACAATAGGTTCACCCCATTCGCGATTTGTTTCACCTGGCCATTTATTTGTTGCATCCATACCCATTTTTGAACCTAAACCAGACACAGGAGATGCAAAGTCTAAATAATCAATCGGTGTGTTTTCAATTAATACTGTATCTCGACTTGGATCCATCCGCGTGGTCATTGCCCAAATTACATCTTTCCAATCACGAGCATTAATATCATCATCACAAACAATAACGAACTTAGTATACATAAATTGACGTAGGAAAGACCAAACACCCATCATTACGCGTTTTGCATGTCCGGCATATTGCTTTTTAATAGTAACAATCGCCAAACGATATGAACATCCTTCGGGTGGTAAATAGAAATCCTGAATTTCAGGAAATTGTTTCTGTAAAATAGGCACAAACACTTCATTTAATGCCACACCTAAAATGGCGGGTTCATCCGGTGGACGGCCAGTATAAGTACTGTGATAAATGGGGTCTTTACGATGAGTAATATGGGTTACCGTCATCACAGGGAAGTTATCAACTTCATTATAGTAACCGGTGTGATCGCCGTATGGCCCTTCTGGAGCTACTTCAGCTGGGTCTAGATAACCTTCTAAAATAATCTCAGCCGTCGCCGGTACTTCTAAATCGTTACTAATACATTTTGCCACTTCTGTTTTAGCACCACGTAATAAGCCAGCAAAAGCGTACTCTGATAAAGTATCAGGAACAGGCGTTACCGCGCCTAAAATAGTGGCAGGATCTGCACCTAAAGCAACAGAAATAGGGTATTTTTCACCTGGATTGGTTTGCTTAAATTCTTGAAAATCTAATGCGCCACCACGATGTGATAACCAACGCATAATAATTTTATTTTTACTGATTAATTGCTGTCGATAAATACCTAAATTTTGACGTTCTTTATGGGGACCTCGTGTAACCGTTAACCCCCAAGTAATTAAAGGAGCAACATCACCTGGCCAACATTTTTGAATAGGTAGTTTATTTAAATCTACATCGGCACCCTCAATAATAACTTGCTGACACAACGGCTTTTTAATCATTTTTACCGGCATATTTAAGACTTGCTTATAAACCGGGATTTTACTTATCGCGTCACGAAAACCTTTAGGAGGTTCAGGCTCTTTTAACATGGCAAGTAATTTACCAACATCACGTAAAGCACGCACATCAGGTTGTCCCATAGCCAAGGCAACACGATCAGGCGTACCAAATAAATTAGTTAGTACTGGCATGCCATGTGGTACACCATTTTTGTCGACGGGGTTTTCAAATAATAACGCTGGCCCCTCAGCACGTAGCGTACGGTCACTGATTTCGGTCATCGTTAAATCTGTAGAAATAGGCTGGGAAATACGCTTGAGCTGGCCTATTTTTTCCAACTGTTTTATAAAGTCTCTTAAGTCACTATATTTCATAAATTTAAATCACTCATCCGCTTAATAGTTTGACAGTGTTTTAAGCAAAAACGCCAGCTGTTATTGCTAACACTGGCGTTTATGTACGGGATGTACGGTATGTCGCAATCACACGGATGTGAATAAGCGACCAATAAACTATTTACGTTTCATAGAATCAAAAAATTCGTTATTCGTTTTAGTCATTGCTAGTTTGTCGATGAGGAATTCAATTGCACCAACTTCGTCCATTTCATGAACAATTTTACGTAAAATCCACATTTTCTGTAATTCTGCAGGTTTAGTGATCAATTCTTCACGACGAGTACCACTACGATTAATATTAATCGCTGGGAAAACACGCTTTTCAGACACTTTACGAGAAAGGTGTAATTCCATGTTACCGGTACCTTTAAACTCTTCGTAAATAACTTCGTCCATTTTAGAGCCGGTTTCTACTAGAGCTGTCGCGATAATCGTTAAACTACCACCGTGCTCAATATTACGCGCGGCACCAAAAAAGCGTTTTGGACGGTGTAAAGCATTGGCGTCAACACCACCGGTAAGAATTTTACCTGATGATGGAATAACCGTATTATAAGCTCGAGCTAAACGTGTAATTGAATCAAGTAGAATAACAACATCTTTTTTATGTTCAACTAAACGCTTAGCCTTTTCAATAACCATTTCAGCTACTTGTACATGGCGGTTTGCTGGTTCATCGAACGTTGATGCAATGACTTCGCCTTTTACCAAGCGCTGCATCTCTGTCACTTCTTCCGGACGTTCATCGATAAGCAATACCATTAACTCGGCATCAGGATGGTTATGAGCAATACTTTGCGCAATGTTTTGTAGTAATAATGTTTTACCCGCTTTTGGTGGAGCAACAATTAAACCACGTTGCCCTTTACCAATTGGAGAAGCCAAATCTAAAACACGTGCGGTAATATCTTCAGTTGAACCATTACCACGTTCCATGATTAAACGTTCATCAGGATGGATTGGGGTTAAATTTTCAAAGAGTATTTTGTTGCGAACATTTTCTGGCTTGTCGAAATTAACTTCTGCTACTTTTAATAACGCGAAATAACGTTCACCTTTTTTAGGTGGACGAATTTTTCCGTGAATAGTATCACCCGTTCGCATACTGAAACGGCGAATTTGACTCGGTGAAACATAAATATCATCAGGTCCTGCTAAATATGAGGAATCTGAAGAACGCAAAAAACCAAAGCCGTCTTGTAAAATTTCTAGAACACCGCCACCAAAAATATCATTATCGTTTTCGGCATGGGCATTTAATATAGCAAAAATTATGTCTTGTTTACGATTGCGGCCTAAATTATCAAGCTTCATAGATGCGGCAAGCTCGACAAGTTCGCTTATTGGTTTTTCTTTAAGTTCGATCAGGTTCATAGTGGGGTTCTTTAACTATTTATATTGAAGTGAGTTTGCCTGTTGGCATCATTGAAATTGGAGTTTGGTTTGAAATGTGGTTCATTAGAAAGCTAAATTTAGCACTAAAATTTAATCAGGTAAAGGATCAAAATTTGATCTATGGCTTTCTTCTTTAATTAATAAGCTAATATATACAAAAAAGGCTCGTAAATACGAACCTTTTTTTGAAAACTTATAAATTATTATCAATAAACTCTTTTAATTGAGTTTTAGATAAAGCGCCAACCTTAGTATCAGCGACTGCGCCATCTTTAAATAACAATAACGTAGGAATACCACGAATACCGTATTTAGGTGGAGTAATTGAGTTTTGATCGATATTTAATTTACCAACAGTTACTTGACCTGCATATTCTTCTGCAATGTCATTTAATAAAGGTGCGATCATTTTACAAGGACCACACCATTCAGCCCAAAAATCGACTAATATAAGGCCTGAGGCGGTAATTACGTCAGTATCAAAACTGTCGTCTGTTAACTGAACAATTCTATCGCTCATTTCTATCTCCGTTAAATGGTGGCATTTTGCCAATTGGTGGGGATTATAACGCCATCATTATGAATTACCAACTTTGATCTTATAACTGTTGGCTATTTCTAACATTAATTGAGTATTTATGAATACATTTACTCGATACCGTTTTTTATTAACTATATAACCTGTTAAGCTGTGCGCATGAATAAAACACACTTAACTGAAACTAAGTTCTCAGAACTTAACCTCGACACTAAAGTTGTCGCAGGTCTTGACGCTATGGGCTTTGAGTATTGCACTTCAATTCAAGAGCAATCTTTACCCATTTTATTGAAAGGTACTGATATTGCAGGCCAAGCACAAACAGGCGAAGGTAAAACAATCGCCTTTTTAGCTGCAACCTTTCATCACTTATTACAAAAACCAGATCCAAAGCATAATCAACCTCGTGCCTTAATCATGGCACCAACACGTGAATTAGCCGTACAAATTCACCGTGATGCTAAAGAAATGGCAAAAAGCACTGGCTTACGCTTAGGCGTAGTTTATGGTGGTGAAGGCTATGAAAGCCAACGCTTAGAGCTTGAAGCTGGTGTAGATATTCTTATTGGTACCTGTGGTCGTTTGCTCGATTATATGAAACAAGGTATTTATAACCTAAACAATATCGAAGTTGTTGTGCTTGATGAAGCCGATCGTATGTTTGATCTAGGCTTCATTAAAGATATCAGATATATGTTTAATCGTATGCCTGCCGCCACAGCACGTTTAAGCATGTTATTTTCAGCAACCTTATCTTTTCGTGTAAAAGAACTTGCATTTGAACACATGAATGAGCCAGAAAGTGTTGAAATCGCGCCAGAACAAAAAACAAACACTCGAATTTCTGAAGAATTATTTTATCCTTCTAACGAAGATAAAATGGCTTTGTTACAAACATTAATTGAAGAAGAATGGCCTGAAAAAGCGATCATCTTTGCCAATACTAAGCATGTTTGTGAAAAAGTTTATTCACATTTAGAAATTGATAACATCCGCGTTGGTTTATTAACTGGCGATGTACCTCAGAAGAAACGTTTAAAGATTCTTGAGCAATTTAGTGCCGGTGAACTAGATATCTTAGTTGCCACTGATGTAGCCGCACGCGGTTTACATATTCCTAGCGTAAGTCATGTATTTAATTATGATTTACCAGATGATTGTGAAGATTATGTACATCGTATAGGCCGTACTGGCCGTGCTGGTGCAACAGGTCATGCAATTAGTTTCGCATGTGAAGGCTATGTTTTTAACTTACCTCCTATCGAAACCTATATTGAACATGCCTTACCGGTAAGTAAATATAATCAAGATGCATTATTAACTGATTTTCCTACTCCTAAGCCTCGTCCTCGTCGCCATAAGCCTCAAAATGGTGGACAAAATCGTGGCAGAACGGGTGGCAACAACCAGCGCCGCCACTAAACGACTATGATGATCACCCATACTGAGATTTCCACACCTCTTTATGCGGTGATCGATTTAGGTTCAAACAGCTTTCATATGTTGATCACCCGACAGCTAGCTAATAGCGTTCAGGTGGTTGATAAAGTTAAACGTAAAGTTCGTTTAGCCTCTGGTTTAAATTCAGACAACCAACTAAGCCAAGCCGCGATTGCTCGAGGCCTTGAATGTTTAAGCTTTTTCGCTGAACGGCTGCAAGATATTCCTCAAAAAAACGTCCGTATTGTCGCGACAGCAACCCTGCGTCTTGCTAAAAATCGTGAAGAGTTTTTAACACAAGCTAATAAAATTTTGGGACAAAAAATAAAGCTACTCAGTGGTAAACAAGAAGCCAAAAATATTTATTTAGGGGTAGCACATACCAGTTGTGGTGCTAAACAACGCTTTGTTATTGATATTGGCGGCGCAAGTACTGAGCTTATTTTAGGTGATGGTTTTGTAACTAAGCAAGTCGAAAGCTTAGATATTGGCTGTGTCACTTTTAATAGCCGTTATTTCTCGGATAATAAATTAACGACTGAAAATTTTGCTCTTGCTATAGCTGCAGCAAAAAAAGTAATATTTCCTTTGGTTGAGCGTTTTAAAGAAACGGGTTGGAAGTTAGTGTTAAGTGGCTCTGGCACCATGCAAGCCCTGACCGAAATGCAACAATTTAACCATAAGAGTACTGGTGTTAATCTGCTTTTCTTACAGACTATTCAACAACAGTTAATACAATGTAAAACGATCAGTGAAATTAAGATTGCTGGGCTTAGCCAGGAAAGATCGCCCGTTATAGCCAGTGGCGTCGCTATTTTAATTGCCATCATTGAAAGCTTCAACATTGAGAACATTCAGTTATCAAGTGGTGCTTTACGTGAAGGTTTACTTTACAGCATGCTGCCTAAAAGGGTAGATATGAGTATCCGTCAGAGTACGATTAATTCTCTCACTGAAAAATTTCATATTGATAATCAACATTCCGCACGAATTCAAAGACAAGCGACAAGTTTATTTCACACCTATAAGGAAACTTGGTCATTAGATGAAGAAAACAGCTTAGCATTATTGAATGCTGCCTGTGAATTACATGAAATTGGTTTGTTATTAGAATTTAAGCAGCATCAGCATCATGGTGCCTACATATTACAACACGCTGATTTACCAGGATTTAATCAAATTGAACGACAATTACTAGTCACCTTAGTCCGGTTACACAAAGGTAATATTGATGTCGATTTACTAGAAAAACAAACGGCAGTAAATTTTCAGCAAGCAAGCTACCTGTTAGTTATTTTACGTTTAGCCATCATTTTATGTCGACGCCGCAAAGATGATGCTTTGCCCGATTATCAAACCGCTATTATTAAAAGTATGGGTGATGATATTATCAATTTATGTTTACCAACGACTTGGCTTGCTGCACACCCACTTATCGCTGACGAACTGCTCCAAGAAAGTGCCCATTTAACACCGCTTCATTTATCACTTAACATCCTTTGTGAGACTCAAGAAGCCCTTAAATAACCATTCATTTATCGTTTGACATCTACTCTAGAAAACTCAATAACACACTTAAACATCAATATTTAATGATCATTAGCTATTGGTTTTAGACGCCCAAAGATTGGTAAAAATAACAATACTGCCACCAATCACCATCATGAGCGTTATTTGTTCACCTAAAAGAAAATACGCGGCTATAGAACCGTAGATAGGCTCTAAACTTACCGCGATACTTGCTGTTTGCGCTTTAACCACCTTTAGAGAATGATTAAATAATGTATGAGCAACTGCCGTGAAAAGAACACCTAAAATAATTAATACCGACAACTGTTGGTAAGATATGGTGATCGGATATAAAAACATTAAGGGTAATAAACATACCGTGGCACAAGCGTTTTGATAGAAGGCCACTTTTTTAGCCGATGTTTTGGCAACAAACTTTCGATTTAACAGTGTTAACAAAGCAAAACTCATTGCCGATGTCATTCCCCATATAACACCATCGATATCCCCTGCACTTAAATGGTCAAGTGGTAGAATAAATAAGATACCAACAACCGTGAGTAAAGCCTGCAATAACGCCTTATAATGGAATTTTTCTTTAAACAACATCGGTTCGAGGAAACTAACAAAAACAGGGAAAGTTGCAAAAGTGATCAAGCCAATTGCGACACTTGATACCTGAATAGCATAAAAGAAACTGCCCCAATGAAAAGCTAAAACCAAACCAGTAAAAGCAAGTGGCAATAGTAGTGACTTTTCAACTTTTAGAGACTGCTTTCTTATCAGTAAAACAAAAAGCGCAATAGTTGCCGCGGCAAAAGCAGCACGACCAAAAACAATATGGCTGGCTGGCATATTTAGCCACTTAGCAAAAAGACCCGATATAGCGAAAAGTAACACCGCACTATGCAGTGAAAATAATGACTGTTTGTGACTGGGCATTCATGCTCGATTTAGTAAAATTAAACAAGCCATTCTACCAGCTAAAATAGCTCAGCTAATAGAATAAGTCGTTTGCCTATATATTTTTACTATCTACTTATAGCATTGCAAATTAAGATTTTTACAATAAGCCCCTTAAGATCGGGGGTTCACATTATTGTTCTTTTAACCAGTAAGCCACTTTTTTAGCAAAGTAAGTTAAAATACCATCGGCACCCGCACGTTTAAAAGCGAGCAAACCTTCCATAACACAGGGTTTTTCAGCTAACCAGCCATTTTGAATGGCTGCCATGTGCATTGCATATTCGCCACTCACCTGATAAGCATATGTTGGCACTTGAAAGGTATCTTTAACTCGGCGCACAATATCTAAATAAGGCATACCCGGTTTTACCATGACCATATCTGCACCTTCGGCGATGTCTTGAGCAACTTCATGTAATGCTTCATCACTGTTTGCTGGGTCCATTTGATATGAGAATTTATTACCGCCTTTAATGTTACTTGCAGAGCCAACAGCATCACGAAAAGGACCATAATAATTAGAAGCATATTTTGCCGAATAAGCTAAAATTCGCGTGTTTACAAAACCATGTTTTTCTAATTCTTGACGAATTGCCCCAACACGACCATCCATCATATCTGAAGGGGCAACCACATCGGCACCCGCTTGAGCATGAGACAACGCCTGCTTAACTAAAATTTCTTTGGTAATGTCATTTAATACGTAACCCTCATCTTTACCCTTTATGCCAAGAATGCCATCTTGTCCATGGGTCGTAAAAGGGTCAAGAGCAACATCGGTTATTACCCCTAATTCAGGAAACTTTGCTTTTAATGCACGAACAGTACGTTGAGCTAACCCTTCAGGGTTATAGGCTTCTTCAGCCATTAATGACTTTTTATTTGCTGGAGTGACAGGAAATATAGCAATGGCAGGAATACCTAAATCAACCAGTTCTTGCGCTTCTTCTAATAATAAATCAATACTTTTACGTTCAACGCCAGGCATAGAAGCTATAGCTTCGCGTTGATTTTCACCATCAAGAACAAAGACCGGGTAAATTAAATCATTAACGGTTAATTGATTTTCTGACATTAAACGACGCGAAAAATCATCACGGCGCATGCGGCGCATTCTGCGGGCAGGAAATTGCCCAAAAGCGTTACTCATAAAATTTTCCTATATAAATAAAGTTGATAAGTTAGCGGTTAACTATCGCTAGCTTTGACAACGTCTTGTTGTCTCACTTGATTGCGGCCATTATGTTTTGCTTGATATAAGGCTTGATCTGCTGCGGCAAAGAGATGCTCGGCTTGAACATCTTTTTGTTGTAAATAAGTACTAACACCACAGCTAATGGTTAGACTTATGATAGTGTTATTGTAGCTAACCTGACAGCTAGCAATACTTTCCCTTAATTCTTCAGCCAGTGCTAATGCCCCTTGGCTATCGGTTTCAGGCAAAATTAAACAAAATTCTTCACCGCCATAACGACAACTGATGTCTGCACTTCTTCGCAAGCAACTTTTAATGCAAGCAGCAACTACGATTAAACATTCATCACCGGCTAAGTGACCATAAGTATCATTCACTTTTTTAAAATGATCGATGTCAAGAATCACTAAGCTCAAGGGCGTTAAGTTACGGCGACTACGTCGATATTCAGCGAGTATTTTTTGATCATAAAACCTCCGGTTATACAAACCGGTAAGGTCGTCTAACGTATTCTTTTCTTCTAACTCTTTATTAACTTCTTCGAGTTCTTGCAAAGCAATATTGAGCTCTAAAGTACGCTCTTGTACTTTACTTTCAAGCTCATCGTTATCTTGAACTTCATTTTCAATGTGCTGATCTGCTGCATTGCTAGCAAGAGAGTTTTTAGTGTTTTTTTCTTGTGAAAAGACTAAAAACGCCATAAAGAGAGCCATAATTAATAACAGTAAGGTCAGCGATGAAAATTGCACAACTAACTGAATTATCGATAAAATCACCACTAATATTGCAACAATAAAAAGGTAAGAAGTTGACCGATTAAAGAGTGAGATCATTAACGCTCACCTAAGTTGAAAACTTTTCGCGCATTTTCACTGGTGGCATTAATAATGTCGTCGCTATGGCATTGGTACAAATGGGCGAGCTTTTCTATGACGTAAGGTAAATAGCTTGGTTCATTGCGACTGCTTTTGGGTTTAGGCTTAATGCTTCTAGGTGTTAAATATGGCGCATCTGTTTCAATCATTAACCTATCTAATGGGATTGATGGAATAAGCGCTTGTAATGGTTCTCCACGACGTTCGTCACACACCCATCCGGTAATACCAATATACATACCAGCTGACAAGCATTGATTTAACTCATTCTCATTACCGGTAAAGCAATGAGAAACCATAGCGGGCACAGCGGTTAAGTAAGGAGATAGTAATTGAAACCAGACAGGGAAAGCATCCCGTTGATGTAAAAAAAGTGGTAATTGAAGTTCTGCAGCTAATGATATTTGTTCAGCAAACACTTTTTCTTGTTGCTTTGGAGTAGAAAAATTACGGTTAAAATCTAAACCACATTCACCAATTGCTTTTACCGCTTTATTTTTAGCTAATAATCGAATGTCATCTAAATAGTTATCACTGACATTATCGGCATCATGGGGATGTATACCCGCTGTGGTATAAAGATAATCAGGATATTGTGCAGATAATTGTAAAGCTTTATGACTTTCAGAGATATTAGTTCCGGTAACCAACATAGCCCTGATACCAGCAGATTTAGCCCGCGCGATTAATTCATCACGGTCTTTATCAAAACGAGTATTTGTTAAATTAACGCCAATATCGATCATTAGCTATCCAGTTTCATCAAACTAAGCTTCTTCAGATTCGTTTTTTTTCTGGTAAATAGACGCTATAAAAACGCCTAATTCAAATAATAATAGCATGGGTACGGCCAATAATGTTTGTGAAATAATATCAGGCGGTGTTAACAACATGCCAACCACAAACGCACCAACAACAACATAGGGTCTTTTTGCACGCAAACTGTCGGGATCGGTAAAGCCGGTCCAACACAGTAAAATAATAACAATGGGTATTTCAAAAACAATCCCAAAGGCAAAGAATAATTTTAGAACAAAATCTAAATAACTGGTAATGTCGGTGGCAATATTTACCCCTTCAGGAGCTACAGAAGTAAAAAAAGCAAAAATTATTGGGAAAACCACATAATAGACAAAAGCAATACCACCATAAAATAGCAAGGTGCTGCCGAACATCAGTGGAATAACTAAGCGTTTTTCATTCTTGTATAAGCCAGGCGCAACAAAGGCCCAAATTTGATAAAGAATAAAGGGCATGGCAATAAAAATAGAAAGTACCATGGTTAATTTAAAAGGAGCAAAGAAAGAAGAGGCAACATCGGTTGCGATCATTTGTCCCCCTTCAGGTAAGGTTTCCATTAAGGGTTTGGAAACATATTCATAAATTTCATTAGCGAAATAGAATAAGCCTAAAAAGACAACCAAAACGCCCACCACAACGTTCAACAATCGGCTGCGTAATTCGAGTAAATGATCAAATAAAGTATAACTACTTGCTGGAGATGGATTCATGGTGTTACTTTTTATTTTCTTGTGAAGATGAAAGGTTAGCAGTGACTGCTGCTTCTTCAGTCACCTTATCATTTTTTTCAATATTTTCTGAGACAATACTTTGTGAGTCAACTTTTTCAGGCTCTTTATCGAGTTGATAAGGACGATTGACCATCTCAGCAGCTTCTTGTAATGTTTTTAATGATTCAGCAATCTCAGGTGATAGATTTTTCATATCCGCTTGTTCAGCTTTTTTCAAATTAGCATGTAATTCTTGTATGCGTAATTCTTCGGTAAGCTCGGTTTTTACACTATCACTAAATTTACGAACACCACTTATCCAACCGCGCACCGTTCTAATAGCAACAGGTAAACGTTCTGGACCTAAAACGATCATACCTATTATCGCAATCAGCGACAGCTCCCAAAAGCCAATATCAAACATCGCTTACGCCTGATCTTTTTCTTTTGTTTTTACTTTATCTTCGGTGTCGGTAGTAACAGACTTATCAGCAATATTTTCTGCACTTTCTTCTTCCTTTTTAGCGTTACTATCTGTCATAGCATTTTTAAAACCTTTAACCGCAGAGCCTAAATCGCCACCTAGATTACGTAATTTTTTTGTGCCAAATAACAACACTATAATAACCGCAACAATTAATAATTGCCAAATACCCATATTTCCCATGATAAACCCCTATTATTTAGAATGGATTCATTATAAAGTTTTAAAATGAAAAATCATCCTTTGATAGACAAAATAATGCGATAGGACAAACTTTGCAGAAAAAGCACCTTATTTATCTGAGTTGCTTGTTGATGATCAGCATTACCTTCACTACTTTTCAGAGTAATGCTAGACAAGATCAAAACATGGACAGTGACACTGAAAAGCAAATAGCAAAACCTATCAAACATCCACAAAGGCATGTTGTACCCACACTTGTGCCCGATGACTGGGGTCAAGACGTACACGACACCATCGCTAATTCCGTTTATCAATCGGCGACTTGGTTCGATAGTTTTTTTACTGATATTGATAGCCAACAAATTGAACCCAAAGCAACAGCCAAAATACGTTTTGGCTGGATACCCAAAGCACGTCATTTGGCGGAGCTTGACTCTCGTTTTCGATTAAAAGTAAAGTTACCGCACTTTAAAGATAAGATGAGCTTGATTCTTTCCGATGAAGATGACGTTGAAGACGGCCAGTTACCCCTCGATGGTATTGGTACTCGCCCAGAAATAAATGAAGAAAGCTTTGCCGCGGCCTTACGTTATGTGGTTAAAAAGAAGAGCGATAGCTTAGTCGATACTCGATTAGGAATTTCAGGCGGTGATATTTTTGTAAAAATACGTAAGCGCAAGTTGTATACCTTCAATGAAAAGCATGGTTTTAAAGTTGAACCTTCAACCTATTACTTTTTAGGCGACGGTCTTGGAGCCAAGTTATTTCTTGAATATAATTATCAATATAATGAAAAATCACAATATAGGATCAATTATACTATTCGCGGCTCTGAATCATTTAGTGGCATTCGATGGAAACACGGCTTTTATCAATTAAATCAATTAGATTCAACAACGGCCTCCGTTGTTGGTTTGCAAGTTGAAGGTGAGCGTAATGGTCAATATGGTTTTTTTACCGACAAATATACGCTGAGTTATCGTTATCGATTCAATGCACTAGAAAAATGGTTGTTTTTTGAAGTAGAACCATTTTTAGAGTGGTCAAAAGAGGATAACTACACCACCACACCTGGAATTGCGCTACGCATAGAAGGTTTTTTTAGTAAAATATAATTGATTGTTAACGAAAAATTAGGCGCTAACTTTAACTACAACCTCACTTTTGGTTATTATTCGTGGCATTTTTATCGGTCGACTAATATGAAAGCCCTGACCAAATTCACAACCGGCGTTCTGTAACTTTTTCAACATTTCCTCTGACTCGATTCCTTCAGCGACTAAATGGTAGCCAAAGTTACTGCCCAAATCATGCAAAGCCTTAACTAACGATAAATTTTTATTATTAGTATTTAGCGTACGAACAAAACTTCTGTCTAATTTGATAAATTCAAACGGGTAGTTGTGTAAGAAATTTAATGACGATGAACCCGCGCCGTAATCATCTAGAGCGAGTTTAACCCCAAATTCTTTTAATCGACGTAAGTTCTTCAGGGCTAATTCACTTTGTTGAGCAAATGCAGATTCATTAAATTCAAGAATTAAACGATGAGGCTCTATACCTGCGTCTTTAATTTGCTTGATCAACTTATTGAGCTGATTCGCTTGAACTAAGTGACGTCCCGATAAATTAATACCAATAAAAGCATTAAAATACTCGGTATTTTGTTGCCAGCTTTTTAATTGTTGACTAACTTCTTTAATAACCCAAGCTTCGATGTCTAATATCATGCCGGTTTCTTCGGCCATATATAAAAATTCACTTGGCGTTAGTAAGCCTTTAGTTGGATGCTGCCAACGTAATAAAGCTTCAAAACCAATGGTATTCGTTAACGTTAAGTTGGATATCTGCTGATAATGCAGTTCAAATTGACTCTTGGTAATGGCAACGCGTAATTCTTGCTCTAAAGTCATACTTGCCATAAGTTGTTCTCGCATGCTTTCATCAAAAAAGACATAACGACCACGACCTAAGTTTTTCGCTTGGTACATAGCGGCATCAGCATCACGTAAAATTTCATGAGAATCCTTATAATGACTGCTACATTGCGCAATACCTATACTGGCATTCGAGTAAAGTGTATGACCACCTAAACTGAAGGGTTTGGCAACAGCGGTAATAATGCGTGAGGCCACTTCTTCAATATCATCTTGACATTGTAGTGAATCAAGCAAAATAACAAATTCATCACCCCCTAAACGCGCTAAAATATCATTATCTCTGACACAGTCTTGTAATCTGAGTGCTATCTCAATAAGAAACTCATCTCCAGCATGGTGTCCCAATGTATCGTTAATCATTTTAAAACGATCTAAATCGATAAATAACACGGCAAAGCGTTGATCGGGATGACGCTTCAAATGTCGTAATGAGTAGCTCAATCGGTCTGAAAACATCGCTCTATTGGGCAGTTTTGTTAGGCCGTCATGGTGTGCTTCATAGTAAAGTTGCGCTTCTGCTTTTCGTCTCTCATCAATTTGCATACGCAAATTTAAATTACTCGCTTGTAGCTCTTGGGTACGTTGATTAACCGTATTTTCTAATTTTTCATGGTGTTTTTTTATTTCTGCTTGCGAACGCTTACGTAAAATAGCGGTATCAACGTGCTGGCTAATAAAGCGTATCAAGGTTAGGTCACTCTGTTGATAGGCTTGCGAATCTTGGTAATGCTGAATAGCTAAAATGCCGAATATCTTGCCATCTTCCATCAATGGTGCAGCAAGCCATGCTTGTGGCATTTTATTTTTAGGATAATCTATCGTCAGCGGTTCACTCGTTATTTCACCTTGCTCAGATAAATAAAAGACTTCACCTTCGGTGATCAATGTCGGTGCAACAGCATTTATCGCTAATTCTGTCAGACCAAAACCTAACATTCGAGGCAGAGGTGTATGCACTTTTTCATCGTCATAATAGGGGAAAGTCACGATAGAGTTATCTTTGTTATCACCCGTATCTAACAGAGCAATATATAAGTTCTTTGCTGGTAATAGAGTATTAATTTCTTGATGGATAGCTCGATAGAAGCAATCAATATCTTGTGAATTAGCCGTAATTTCTGAAATTGATAATAAGGCTTTATGCATTTTCACCGCTTTCTTACGCTCAGCAATTTCAACTTGTAACTGCTTATTCATTTCGGTTAGTGTTTCAGTACGCAGTAAAATACTTTCTTCTAATAATTCACGACTACGTACACGATCAATAGCGGTCACTAAATGCAAGGCAATAAATTCAAGCAACTGACAATCATATTCATCAAAGTAAAGTTTATCATCGTAACTTTGTAATGCCAGAACACCAATAACCTGATTCCCACGTCTAAGCGGAACACCAAGCCAATCAACACAGGATGAACCATAAAGAAAAATATCGCCTGATTTTGCTAATGCGAAACGCTCTTTAGCAGAGCAATGCATCGGCTTTTCATTTTCAAAAACCATACCTGTTAAGCATTTTCGCCAATCAGCAACTTTTAAATGATCATGTAAACGAATTTCTTCGGGGTTGTGACAATGAGCAAGCTCAAGATTATTTTTTGAATTGATCAGGGTGATGTGAAAACTATCGGTAATTAATAATGTTTTAATCACCGTTTTAAGCTCAGCATAAAAGGCTGCCATATCGGTAACTGTGCTTGCCAATTCAGACAACTGCAACAAACCCGACTGCATGGTTTTAACCTGCCGATACTTTTTAAGTAGAGACTTTAATTTGGGAAGCTGACGTAATGCCAGAATGTCTTCCTTTGCCTTTAATTCCGTCAAGGCGATTCCATAGTTAGTTATTAGTATTATTTTTAAGCGGTTAGTCTACCAAATTAATATCACTTGGCTAGTACCTTATTTGAATTGATAAGATCAATACAGTATATGTCTATTTTTTGTACACTATAATTGACGAGTTGCGCACGTTTACCAAAAAGGGACAAAAGACCGTTAATGATTAACATAAGCAAGCTAGTATCAGTGCTCAAAAGAGAAAGTCTACAAAAAGCAGACATAAAAAAACCGACGTAAATCGGTTTTTTTGTTGGTACAGACATGATCCAATAACTAAGCAGCCATTGAGCCTTTAAGTTTATTAAGGGCATTTTTTTCTAACTGTCTGACACGCTCTGCAGAAATATGATACTTGTTAGCTAAATCTTGTAACGTCGTTTTATCTTCAGTTAACCAACGGGTTCTTATAATATCTTGGCTGCGTTCATCAAGAATGACCAAGGCATTAGATAAACGCTTATTAGCATGAGAAGAGTGATCTTCATCTTCAACCTGAACAGCGAGATCTGACTGATGATCTTCAAGATATAAGGCTGGAGAGTAACCTCCACCAGCAGAATTATCAACATCGTCAGACGACAGCTCAAAAGCCTGATCTTGATTACTCATTCTAGATTCCATCTCTAAAACATCTTTAGGCGTAACACCTAGAGTCTCTGCAACATTATTAATTTCGTCGTTACTGAACCAACCTAAACGTTTTTTGTTTTTACGAAGGTTAAAAAACAATTTACGTTGTGCCTTGGTTGTTGCCACTTTAACAATACGCCAATTACGTAACACAAACTCATGAATCTCAGCTTTTATCCAATGAACAGCAAACGACACTAAGCGTACACCCACTTCCGGGTTAAAACGCTTAACAGCTTTCATTAAACCAACGTTACCTTCTTGAATTAAATCAGCTTGAGGTAAACCATAACCTGCATAACCTTTTGCTACATGAATAACAAAACGTAAATGCGACATAATAAGCTCTTGTGCCGCTTGTAAATCATTTTCTGAATATAAACGAGTGGCGAGTTCATTCTCACGCTGTGCAGTAAGCATAGGAATGCCATAAGCAGACTGCATGTAAGATTCAATACTACCGCTACGTGGAACTGTTAGCGCCATTGATTGTATCGGTTTACTCATTTTAAAAACCCCTCTTTATCGCTCTTTAATAACTCTTAAATAATTTTAACTTTCTAGCTCGCTATAATAGCATACATCGACCGTGTAGGCGAGCAACGCATCACACATTACCTTACAACACAAGACGAAACAACTCAGTCAAGTAGATTTATCTGTTTTTTTTGTGTACATTTGTTAACATAAAAGTATCAGAAAACACTTTAAACTTACAAAACAATAACTTAGCTTTTGTATCAAGATGTAATTTAACAAGGATGTGGCTATTACTTTATGTATTTAAGTAACTTATAAATGAATTTTAGAGGGTCATAATTTGTACTCATATGTTGCTCGTCAACCCATCTTAGATATTAAACAAAATGTTGTTGCCTATGAATTGCTTTTTCGTGATGGTAAAAGTAACAGTTTTCCTGATATTGATCCTAATCAAGCAACATCTAACATACTAACTAATAACCATTTAAGCTTAGGCATAGAACAAGTCACTGGTGATCTACCCGCATATATTAACTTTCATGCTGATACCTTGATTTTTCACTTCCCAAGCTTCCTTGATCCCAAAAACGTGGTATTAGAAATTTTAGAAGACGTTCCGGTAACCCCTGAGCTATTAGCTGCTTGCCAGTCACTTCATGAGAAGGGTTATAAATTAGCCTTAGACGATTTTGACTTTGATGAAAAGTGGGCTCCATTTTACCCTATCATAGACATTATCAAAATTGATGTCCTACAGTTTTCTATTCTAGAAATTAGCAAGCTGGTCAGAAAAATTGCTGGGCTAAACGTAACACTATTAGCTGAAAAAGTAGAAACTTCACAACAATTTGAACGATTAAAAATGCTGGGATTTACACTTTTTCAAGGTTATTTTTTTGCAAAGCCAGAAATGCTAAAACAGCGAAAAATCACCACGGCAAAACAAAATATCCTCGAACTGATCAGCCAAGCAAGCCAAGTAGAGTTAAACATTAACAAAATCAGTGAAATTTTTGCCGTTGATCCCGGCTTAACTTATAAATTACTGCGTTTTATCAATAGTCCTACCTATGGTAGTAGCCAGGAAATAACCTCGTTAAAACATGCTCTTGCTTATATCGGACAAGTTGAACTGAAAAAATTTATCGCGTTGCTTGCACTGTCAGATTTAAGCTCAGATAAAAATCCAGAAATTATGCGTCTTTCTTTGGCACGAGCTAAGTTTTGTGAAAAAATAGCCCTTTGCCGTTTTGAAAGTGAAAATCCGCCTAAAGCTTTTCTCACCGGTATATTATCGTTAATCGATGGTATTTTAGATCATGAATTAGAATATGTATTAGGTGTATTACCTATTCATCAAGGCATAAAATCGGCATTAAGAAGCGAGCAGTGTGACCTTGGAGATTACTTGTCATTAGTAAAAAACATTGAACAAGGCTTATGGGCAGAGGGTGAAGAAATTGCCAAGAGAATTACTTTAGAGAGTGAACTTTGTTTTCAAGCTTATAAAGACTCACTGTCATGGGCAGACGAAATGATCGCCTGTGGAACTTAAATCGACATTTAGTAGACTTTATTAATCAGCGGTAGGCTCTATGGCACGAATATGCTTACGCACTGAAATATAACTTCCTGATAAACCGAGTATAACGGCAAATAATATCAGTGTCATCGCTTCTGAAAAGCTTAAACCACTAATAATAAAGTTACTCTGATATAAGTGGGTTAATTCAGAGAGAGCCCCAGATAAATATTTAGCGAGCAGAGCCACACATAACCAAGAGACCACCCCCCCCAAAATACCATACCAAAGGCCCGCATATAAAAAAGGACGCTGAATAAAGCTATCCGTCGCGCCGACAAGTTTCATCACAGCAATCGCATCTTTTTGATTTAAAATAGCCAAGCGTATAGTGTTGCCAATAATGAGCACCACAGACAAACACAGTAATGCACCGATACCTACCACGATATCTTCAATAAGTTTAGCAATAGCTTCTAATCGAGAAAGCCATTCGAGGTCTAATTTTCCTTGCTGAACCTCTCGTTCTTTTTCTAGCTTCAATAATAACTCTCCAGCCGCCTGTGTTTGACTAGCACGCGTTGTTGGGGTCACTAAGAGTGTTGCTGGCAAGGGATTTTTATCTAAATATTCTAGCGCCTGTCCAAAACCAGATAAGGTTTTAAACTCTTGTAAAGCCTGCTCTGCCGAGATGTAAGTAACTTTGGCAACCTCAGGATAAAGTTCAATTCGATGAACTAAGTTTTGTGCCGCTTTCTCAGTCACTGACAATTTCAAAAACAAACTGATTTCTGAGGCGGTATCCCACTGTTCACTGATGGCTTTAGCATTTTTGACAAATAAATGTAACGTAGCCGGTAAGGTTAAACTGATACCTAAAACCAAAACCGTCATTATTGAGGTGAAAGGAGTACGCCATAAATCGCCTAAACTACCTACGGCTTGTTGAACATGTCGAATTAATCTATCTGTTATTTTTGCTGCAAAATTTAATTTCTGCGAAGGTTGGCCAAAACGGGTAGGTTTATTCATTGTTTTCATGCCTAACTTGTAAACCTTCAACGATACCATCGGTGATCATTGAACCTTGCTTAAGCGTCAGCGTTCTATATTTCATTCTAGCAATTAGCCCCAGATCATGCGTAGCTATGAGTACGGTAACGCCAAAATCATTAAATTCTTCAAACAAGCGAATAATATCTAAGGAAAGCTTAGGATCTAAGTTTCCGGTTGGCTCATCAGCAAGCAAGATTAATGGTTTATTCACTAATGCTCTAGCAATGCCAACTCGCTGCTGCTCTCCACCTGACAACATATTAGGAAAACAACGTAATTTATCGCTCAAGTGGACTTTATCTAGCGCTGCTTCCACGCGTTTTCGCGTTTCCTTGTGGCTATACCCTTCAATGACTAAAGGCAATGCAACATTATCGAAAATAGTTCTGTCCATTAATAGATTATGGTTTTGAAAAATCATTCCTATTTTTCGGCGAGCATAAGGAATATCTTTATACTTTATATTTGATATTTCATTACCGTTAATTTGGATTTTACCACTGGTCGGCTTTTCCATTAAGCTCATTAGCTTTAAGAGTGTACTTTTCCCCGCTCCTGAATGTCCGGTTAAAAATGCCATTTCCCCCGCAGCCAATTCAAAACTAACATTTTTAAGTGCTAGAAAGCCACCAGGATAGGTTTTACTGACATTGTTAAAGTGGATCATAAAATGGCCATACTCTTATTTTTGTTGTTCTTCACATAGTGTAGTCGGGCATCAAAACTATACCGTAAATCTTAGCTATCTTGGGTGAATAATGCATCAATAAAATCTTCACCGTTAAACGGACGTAAATCATCAATGCCTTCACCAACACCTAAATAGCGGATAGGAATCGCATTTTTATCGGCAATAGCAAACACAACACCACCTTTAGCCGTACCATCAAGCTTGGTTAATGTTAGTCCCGTCAAACCAACCGCTTCATTAAATAATTTTGTTTGGCTTAACGCATTCTGTCCAGTACCTGCATCTAAAGTTAACATCACTTCATGAGGTGCTTTATCATCAATCTTTTTCATAACACGGACAACTTTTTTCAATTCATCCATTAAGTGACTTTTGTTCTGCAGCCGGCCAGCTGTATCAGCAATGAGTACATCAACACCACGGGCTTTTGCGGCACTAATCGCATCAAAAATAACAGAAGCACTGTCTGCGCCAGTATGCTGGGCAATAACAGGAATATCGTTGCGCTCGCCCCACACTTGTAATTGCTCAACCGCCGCTGCTCTAAACGTGTCACCGGCCGCTAGCATGACCGATTTACCTTCAGCTTGAAATTTTTTCGCTAATTTACCAATAGTGGTGGTTTTTCCAACCCCATTAACACCGACCATTAAGATAACAAAAGGACCTGAATCATTATTAATCTCTAACGGCACACTTGCTGGCTCAATAATTTTCTTTAACTCTTCTTTGAGTAAATCATACAAAGCTTCAGCATTTTTAAGCTGTTTACGTGATGCACTTTCTGTAAGTGATTTAATAATTTTTGTGGTCGTTTCAATACCCACATCAGCTAACAGTAAATGTGTTTCAAGTTCTTCAAATAACTCGTCATCAATTTTTTTGCCACTGAATAAAGTAAATATTCCCCCACCAATATTTTGGCGTGTTTTAGTCAGTCCTTGCTTTAATCGAGCAAAGAAACCAGCCTTAGCTGCTGGCTCTGGCTCTGGCTCTGGCTCTGGCTCTGGCTCTGGCTCTG
>NZ_JACGVR010000078.1:0-733 GCF_014077325.1 Colwellia sp. BRX8-5 | reverse complement strand
CAATTTATAGCTTGATTAATTTGCTAATGAGATCAAAATCCAGTGATTGATATCACTGGATTTTTTTTATGCAACTTTCTACCGCGCTTTCTTTAGTTAATTCAAATAACGTCACCGAGTTCCAAAACTTAGCAGAAATTTTGTCTCCAGAAATTATTAGTGCGGGACTAAAAGAACACGGAATATCTACCATTCGAAAGCGTAAGCTGCCTATGGAAAATATGGTGTGGGCTGTCATTGGCATGGCATTGTTTCGCAAGTTTCCAATGCGTCAAATGCTTAATCAGTTGGATATTATTTTACCCAGCGGTATCCCCTATGTTGCATCTAGTGCGGTCACGCAAGCGAGAAAAAAACTCGGTAGCAAAGTTATAGAAACTGTCTTTCAACAAACGCAACAACAATGGAACCATGATGCTAATCATGGTCAGTGGTGTGGTTTAAACCTTTTAGGTGTCGATGGTGTTGTGTGGCGAGTGCCCGATACCGATGAAAATAATGAAGAGTTTGCCAAAACAGGGACGCAACATGGCAAAGCCAGTTACCCTCAAGTACGTATGGTGTGTCAGATGGAGTTAACGAGCCATTTATTGACTAACAGTGTCTTTGATAGTGTTGAAGTTAACGAGATGAATCTTGCGTTAGGGTTAATTGATAAAACACCTGATAATAGTTTAACGCTGTTCGACCGTGGATTTTATTCATTAGGCTTGTTACATCGCTGGCAAAGTAC
>NZ_JACGVR010000031.1:0-47831 GCF_014077325.1 Colwellia sp. BRX8-5 | reverse complement strand
AAAATAAAAATAAAGATAAAAATAAAAAACATTGCTGCCCTCAGCAAAGCTAAGGGAAGGTCGTCTGCTGCGCAGACGACCAATAAAAAAGCGGTTATCTACCGAAGTAAATAACCGCTTGTAAGCTATATCTGTAAGTTATCTGTAAGTTATCTGTAAGCGTTAGCTACAGCTTCGGATGTATCGCGTAAGTCATCATCTTGGTATGAAATATATCGCATTGTGACACCTACAGAGCCATGGTGAAGTAACTTGGAGGTTGTTAGTACGTCGCTATTTTTTGCTGCAACAGATCCGAAAACCCGCCTCAGGTCATGGTTTCTTAGGTCACTGATGTCATGTCCTAGCTCAAGCATCCGCGCCTGTACTCGTGCCCAACAGCCGCGTGGGTAATGGATAGGTGAGCCAAACTTACGATTAGATGGGAAAAGCCACTCGTTTGTGGTTTCTGCTATACGGCGATTAACTATCTCTATTGCAAACGAATTGAGTATTAACGTTTGCTTTTTACCAGATTTGGTATGAGGTAAGATAATGGTGCCATTTTCAATATTAACCTCTGATACTCGTATACGTTTTATCTCACCAATACGGCCACCAGCAGTAGCGCACAGCATAAGAACGTCTTGCTGAACTTTATTTTTATCTTGCAAACAACAAGCAATAAAAGGTTTTAATTGCTCAGGTCTCATGGTTTGAGTGCGTGTATTATCTCTATTAAATTGCTTCCAATTTCTAAAAACATTAACAGGGTGAGCACCAGAATCAACAGCAAAGCGACCTATTTTACGTGCTATAGCGCTTAATCTATCAACTGAAGAGTGACTTAATCTCTCAAGTTTTTCTTCAATAAACTGATTTATTAGCGGCTGTGTTATTCGGTCGAATTCTAAGTGCCCAAAATAAGGTCTTATATGCTTCTCTAACTTTGATAGCTCAGGCTTAATGTTCTTCTTGTTAATGCGTGCATCAGTTAAGAATGGACCATCAATAATATCATTAATTGTTTCAAAATCAGCGCCAAAACCGTCTTCATTACGAAGCAGTTGCTTCAATGCTTTTTTTCGAATATCACTAACTAAGTGCAATAAAGCATTACCCATTTTTTTAGTTTTAACCTTGCCTGTATTCTTTTGTGAATAGCGTAAGTAATAGGTTTTACTTCGTTTACCTATACGACAAAGCAATCCTGGAACTTCCGTATCTTTTAATAAAACTTCTTTATCAATAAACTCTCGCTTATTGATCAGCGTATTTGAAAACTTAACAACCTCGTACATATTTTATACTACCTTTAGTGGATACCTAAAGGTCATGCATGAAATTCAGTGAAAAAAATGATAAGTTGTGTTTCATCAAGTGGTTATGAGTTAGCTTATTAATGAAAACAATTCCTATCGGTAAAGCTTTTAGTGCAATGTTATGGGTGATAGAAAAAGAGCAATCAATTCCAGAAAATGAAATGATTGGTGGTTGGAATTTTTATGATCATAAAGCGCCACTAAAGCCAATTAACTACTCAGCGTTGGTAAATACGTTAGGGCATGATTATTTTGACGGCTCTCTATACCAAGGTATATCTGAGTCAATTAACTTAACAAATGCCGTCGATGGAGGAATGCTTTTAACACCTGATAATCAGCTTGTATGTCAAAGTAAAAGTGAGTCATTAGGCGAAGGCGTAGAAGCTTGGTTTAGTTACGAAGTTGAAAGCCAAATATCTCGGTTAGCTCACACGGATATCTATCCAAAAGATGAGACATTCAAACCAGAGAAAATAACGAAATCAGCATCATCAGCAGATGAAATATCAAAAGAAGATCTAGAGCTTCTTAAATACTTATCGTCACCAGAAGCTAGTAAAAAACTCGCAGAAATGGAACAACTTCGACAAGCTAAGATGCAGCAAGGGGGTATTCCGAATATAATTGTGTCGCCACATGATAAATTAGTGGCTAAAACCCACTATAAGTTATTAGATTTATTACAGTCAGGAAAATTCTCAGCTTACTATTACCCTGCGATTATCAAATTTAAAGATGAATTAAAGTTAAAAGATAAACCAACTCAACTTCCACAAGTTATTAGCAAAGCGCATTGGCAAAGAAATCTGTTGCCGCACTACGATTACAATGCCATTCATTTTGGTGATTCACATAAATTATATTTTTCAAGACATGTCATGTCCGAAGGTTTTACAGGCGAAGATGAAATATCACCTTATCATCAGTTCTGGTTAGCTAATGTTCAAATTGAAGCTGAAAGCTTTGACGAATTCATTATGCCTTTGATTTACCGTCAGTTTCCACTTCCTAAAACAGCAGGGTTAAATAGAACAGGTAATAAATATATTATTAACTTTGGTGAAGATAAAAATGTTGAAGTAAAACAAAGCAAAGGTCTAAATTTGCTAAGAATGCTAATACGTCATACAAATTCAAATCCACAAAATCAAACAGCTGTACCATCTATTTTACTACAATCTCTGCTGTCAAAAGAAGAGGATGAAGGCGAACTTTCTAGGTTTGTAAATGACGAACCTAATTATGATGATCAGTCAGCCCCAGTAATAAAAAACAGTAAAAATGCAAAGAAAGATATTCGGATTAGTATTAGCACAATTAGAAAACAGATTAAAAAGTACTGGGATTCTGAATATTTAGATATAGCGCAATTAAATGGGCTAGAGAAAGACATTACTCGTAATGCGTTTAATATTAGTGCTCTGACACAAGACAGTAACTACGCAGATAATATTAAGCATATTCTAAATGCTGAAGAATCGGCTGAATATTCAAAAGACGATTTATTAAATACGATCTTCCCATCTGATTTGGTCGGAAGCGCTAGTAGTGATGATAACAATGAAAATAAAGAACTAACAAACGGTATGTGGAATACCATGAAGGCGGGGATGAAATTAATTAAACATAAATGTCCGTATTTATATTTTCACTTGTATGGCTCTGGTACATCAGATAAAAATGGCGGCTTCAAAGGCGCATTAAAAATGGATGGTAATGGTTTTATTTATCAACCAAGCAATAGAATCGTTTGGGATCTAAAAGAACGTTAAGTATGAACAAATAAAAAAACACTGTCATATGTGTATACCCATATACCCTTGCGATGGTTTTTTAAATGAATAAGCAAACAGTAGGGGGTATCTTCGTAGCTATCTGTCACATGCTATGGATAAAGTGACTAAAGTTTACTTTTTAAAACGCACATTTTAACTATCTTTTTGTTAGCTATAATTTGTACCCAGGAGCAAAATCCATGGATTTAATGTCGGTTAGTTCATGACGATTCATAAGCTGAAGGTTAAACATTTTACAATCGAGTAACGCATCTTTTGAGCTATCCACTCGCATCTTAGATAATGTGAACCCAGCCAAAACTTTATTAGTTGTTATATTGATTACTGGCTTATCAACTAATCCTAAGTCTAATCGTAGTGCATCAGGATGTGGGTGCTTTGTATGGGGAGCAATTGTTAAAGTAATATTACTATTCCATTCCTCATCTTTATCATTGGAAACGTATGTAGCATCAATTGATTCTGCGCGAGTAAATCGGCATAGCTTATAAGTGCGGTACTCTTTTTTCACAATGTTAACGCCACGCACATACCAAACACCACCAGCCTCAAAAAATGAATTAGGTGAAAATATTCTCTGACTTCCTTCGGTAGATGAAGAGGCGTAATCGACATCAACACAGTGCTTTAAGTGAAATGCTCTGGTTAATTCAGCTACAACATCAGCTGTTGGAAAAGTAGCACCTTTCACATAAACATGACTCTGATCTATATTTAATACTTTTCTTAATACAACATTACCCTTGAGTACTAAGTCTAAGGCATCAGCTATGTTATGTTCAAATGCAGGTGAAAAGTCAGGTGTAATTGAATACCTTGTTTTACTTACATCATAGGCAATATTGTCAGGATATTTACTTCGATAACTAGCAAAAGCTCTAGTAGCTGAAGCTGGCGCAATACCAAGTATATTAGTGAGATCATTTCTACCTAAGTAACCTCGGTACATTAACAGTAAGTCGATAAATACCATACTTTCTAATTTCAAAATAATACCATTCCATAATTGATTAACCTAATAACTTTATCATGTATTAATTAACAAGTACTAATCAATTGATTAGTACTGTATCATTTTATTATTGAAATTTAGTAAGGAATTGAAGTGATAGTTAATAAAAGAAACATGGATCAAGTATTTATACCTGAAGAAGATAGGGTCTGTGATGCTGAGGAGTTTCTAAGTTGGGATGAAAAACCACTGTTTGAGTTGAGACGTCAGTTAAGACCAAAGACAGCAGAAAGAACACTCTTGTGTCCTATTTGTTTTCAACCATTAATTATTGCAGGGACTAAAAAGCAAAAAATACATTTTAGACATTTTCAAGATTCTGAAATATGTCCAATAAAAACAGGCTGTAAACTTACCGCTGAGCAAATTTTAGCAATGAAGTTTAATGGTCAAAAAGAAGGGCTGGCTCACAAAACTAATAAAATTTTCATTCATGACACCTTAAAGAAAGACATCTCATTTGAAGATGTCAAAATGGAAAAAACATTTAGGGAAGAAAATACTAAGGGGGTAGCTAAAGAGTGGCGTAGACCAGATGTAAGCGCCTTTTATACTACTAATAAAGTCAAAATAGTATTTGAACTGCAAGTTTCAACGACATTTATTGATGTCATCATTGATAGAGAAAAATTTTATAAAGAAAGGGATGCCTATATTGCATGGGTATTCTTAAATTTTGAAGGAAAGCGTTTTACGGAATTAGATATAGCATATGCAAATAAAAGCAATGCTCTGGTTCTAGATGATGAATGTAAAGCTCTATGTCAGCAGCACAATGAGTTGTATTTTAGATGTTATTACAGGAAACCTTATATTGTGGACGGGGCTTTGATTATTGAACACGAGTGGGAAAGCACACTAGTATCAATTAAAGAACTTACTTTTGATGATGTGAACCTCAAGCTTTTTTATTTCGATACAGATAAAGCTGAACTTGAATTGTTAGATGAAATTGGTCGAAAAAAAGAAATAATTCATCAAGAACAAGAAGAGCGAAAAAGAAAGGCTGAGGAAGAGAGGAATAAGCCTTTATTTGGTTATAAAAGAAGTCAACCATCATCAAATGGGTTAACAGGTACTTATTCAAAATATAAACGGAAAGCTACAGATAGAATTATTAACCAAACCCAAGTTAATATTAAAAAAACAACAGTGCTTTGCCCTAATTGTCATGAATACACCAATCTGAATAAGATAGGAAATCTTTTAGTTTGTAAAAAATGTAGTCAAATTGTTGATGTATAATCTTATAATCACGAACAAAGAAGAATACTCTTATTTTCATGATTTTAATAACAATTCCAAACACTGTTAATCAATAATTATAGTACTCATTAAAATTACCTTATCTTTAGTAAGTCGAGACACTATTATTGTTAAAAGCAAAGGCTTAGAGTAATATAGGGAAACTCTTTAGCTTCGGACAAAATTTGTCTAGTCGGGTGATTAGCCAGACTCTAATTTATTGAACGGGTTTATATGCGATATACATGCATCCTAAACTCGTACCTCCTTTAGGATGCATGCATACCGCATTCTTTAAGTAAAGAGTGAAAGCCCAAGAGGGTAACTCTTGGGCTTTTTTTAACTAAGGAAAATAATGGGTGTTATAGATAAACTAGCAAATAAATTAAATTTTACTAAAAAAGATGTAGCATTTTTCTTATTTGACGCGCCTAAAAAATACAAAGTTTATAATATACCCAAACGCAGTTTCGGGCATCGTGTTATTGCTCAACCTTCAAAAGAGTTAAAGGAATACCAGCGTACTTTTCTAGAATTATATCAATTTCCTCATCATGCTAACTCAATGGCGTATTCGTCAGGAAAGAGCATAAAAGACAATGCAGAGGTCCATCGGAAGCAGCGTTATCTGTTAAAAATGGATTTGGAAAATTTTTTCAACTCTATTACACCAGAAGTATTTTGGAACGCATGGGGTAAGTTTAAAGCTTTGCCTGATGATAACGATAAAGAGTGGATTGAAAGGCTACTCTTTTGGCAGCCAAGATCCACAAGAAGTAATGACCTAAAACTAAGTGTGGGTGCTCCCAGTTCACCTTCGATATCAAATTTTTGTATGTACCTTTTTGATGAGGTAGTTACTGAACATTGCCAGAAAGAGTCTGTTTATTATACTAGATATGCAGACGATTTAACTTTTTCTACAAACAAAAAAGATATTTTATCTTCGATACCTTCAGTAATCAAAACTAAATTAAAAGAGTGTTTCGATCATAGATTAGTTATTAATCAACGTAAAACAAAGTTCTCGTCCAAGGCACATAACAGGCATGTTACGGGTATCACTATTTCTAATGATGAAAAACTTTCATTAGGAAGAGAGCGTAAACGTTATATAAAACACCTAGTTCATCAATTCCAACTTAATAAGCTAGATCAAAAGGATATTAGGCATCTACAAGGATTGATAGCTTTCGCAAGACATATCGAACCTATGTTTATATCGTCACTTACAAAAAAATATTCAGAGACTCTAATACAAAGAATTATCGAGGCACATAATGAGTGATACCAATAACAATGATACGTTAAGCGATAATAAAGAAAAATTAGAAGCTATTAGACGCAAATTTTTCAAAAAATTGGCAGCTAATGCTCATAGTGGCGATATCACGTCAAAGTTCCAGCTTTATCAATCCGATAGAAAAGGTGAAGATACTGGACTCGAAGCTGTTTTAATTGAAAAGTATTTTCAAAATTGTGTCGAATACCTCTCTAGCGTTAAGAATATTAACGGAATTGAAACCCCTGTTAATAAATTACACATAAAGTCTTTGAATCTAATTGATTTTCGCAAGTTTTCTAATTTGAAAATGACTTTTGATGAACAATTGACAGTCTATATTGGTAGTAATGGCGCAGGAAAAACGTCAATAGCATATAGTATTGCAAAAACTTTAAGTTGGTTAAGTGCTGGATTAGAAAAAGAAGGTAAACATGGTAAACCTTTAACAAAATACGATCCAAATATAAATTGTGACCATCGAGCAGAGGTTCACTCTAAAATATCTTTGGGTAAATCTATTATAAGAGATACTTCCTTATTCCGTTATGTAAAAGGAGTTTCTGACGGCGTAGAGACGAGCTATTTAGAAGAGTTAAGGGAACTATCAGATTTATATAGAGTAATAAATGATTCTCAAAAGAAGTTAAAAAAAGAAGAAATTAATTTACCATTATTTGCTTTTTATTCCGTAGAACGCTCGCATTTAAAATCTAATAAATCTTTTAATATTGAAAAACTATCGAATATAGATTCAAACTCACGTTTTGATGCTTATGAAGGAGCACTTGATGGGGCTGGTAATTTTGGTGACTTTTTAGAATGGTTTTTAATATTAAACAATTTAGCAAACCCGGCTAAAAGCAAAGAACTAAAAGAATTAGAAGAGCAAATTGCCTCATTTGAAAAAAACGTAAATACAGACGACCCAGTTCTCAAGAAAATGCTAGACGATAAGAAAAAAGAGCATAAATCAATTATCGAATTAAGTGATAATAGCCAGTTTTTTGAAAAGCAATTAGCTATTGTTAAAAAAGCTATTGTCGACATTACTCCTAGCGTATCTGATATATTCGTAGATAGGAGTTCAGGCCGTGCTGAGCTAAAAGTAAATAATGATAAAGTACCAATAAATATCTATCAAGCTTCTCAAGGGCAACAAATTTTAGTAGCACTGGCGGCCGATTTATCTCGTAGGCTTGTAATGCTGAATCCTGATAGTGAAACACCTTTATCAGGACAAGGAATCGTAGTTATCGATGAGATAGAATTACATCTACACCCACAATGGCAGCAAACGATCATCCAAAGCTTGTTAGATACATTTCCTAATATTCAATTTATTATCACTACTCATAGTCCTCAAGTACTATCAACGGTAGATAAAAGTCAAATCCGTAAATTCGATATAAGCGAACATGGTGAAGACGTTATAACTACACCGAAGTTTCAAACTAAAGGAGTTAATAGCTTAGATATTCTATCCCAAATAATGAATACAAGCGCCATACCTAATGTTGTAGAAGCCGACTGGGTAAATGATTTCTCAAGTCTTTTGATGGATAAAAAGAAAACTGAAGCTAATAAGGTTTTAGAACTTATACTCGAACATTTCGGCAAAGATCATCCTGTTGTAAATGATTGTCTTAATCAAATTAAAATAGCTGAAATGAAAGAACGTTTAACTGTTTCAAAAGGATCAAAAGGGTAATGAAAAAGTTAGATAGGAATATAGCGCAACAACCAGCGTGTCTATCCAATTTTACATCCCCTCCTGATACTTGGGATAATGTGGTATTGCGCGATAAATGGGGTATTTGGAGTGAACTATATAAAATTCAAGATCGTTTCTGTGTATATTGTGAGTCACCAGCAGAACAAGGTGCAGGAAAAGGACATATAGAGCATTTTTTTCATAAAGGATGTGCAGCTTATTCCCACTTAACATTTTCATGGCCAAATTTATTTGGTTGCTGTGATTCGAATGAACATTGTGGGCATTATAAAGATCAAGATTTGCCTGGTGGTATTCCAAGAGATTACGATCCTAGCTTGGTATTAAAACCAGATGAAGATGAACCAGACGACTATCTTAAGTTTCTATCTACAGGAACTATTGAAGAGAAAAGTGGGTTGAATTGTGAACAGAAAGCTAGGGCAACTGAAACTATTACTGCTTTAAATTTAAAAGCTGTAAAACTTGTTACTTCAAGACGAAGTCAGATAAAACTTTTTGAAAATAGAGTGCTTGCTCTTTTTGAACTAGTTGATCAGCTCGGTTTGACTCAAGAAGAGTTTGAAGCTCAATTTCTAGAGATTGAAATCGAATCTCAATCAGAAGCCCATAGGACTGCTATTAGACAAGCTATTTTCTAATCTCTGCTCTTTTAGTCTTCATAAATAGTATTTGTAACTAAAGGTAAAAGTAAATAAAATCAGTAAGTAACGGTTTTGGGGATAACCTAAGTCGAAGGATTTACAACCTGTCAGCGAAAAGATTAAGTAAATGACATCACCTCATATTGTCTGGCCAAATTAACTATGTCACTACAATAAAATAGATCAGTTAACCGTAATTGATTTATATAAATACAAAGCTGCTTTTGATAATTTAAGTAATATAGTTGAAGATATTATTAAGTCTCCTAATAAAGCACACTGGAAATTCTATTGGGGGCATGTGGATAATTTTGATAATCAACAAAATGAAATGTCGAAGTGGTCGATTGAAAAAAAGGTTATCAGGCTAATAGAAAAGTATGAATATCATAAAAGTAATTAGGCAGACTAAAGGAAAACAACTTTATACCGACTTTACACGTTGATTAATGCTATTTTAGGCTGGTATTCGGTACATCAAATCGAGATGTAATTATTAAATCAAGTAAAATCAGTAAGTAAACTTTTCATGATTAAATTAACACGAAGAATTTAAAATCCCTCGCTCATAGAGTGTGACGGTTCAAGTCCGTCTCCGGGTACCACCTTTTTTTCTGTACTTCCTAGTTAGTTAAAATCCTCTCCATTATTGCAAGTCATTATCTACATCGTTTAGATTTTTTCTCTTGAATAAAAATCTCGTCACTTTACTTGAACATAGAGTGTGACGGTTCAAGTCCGTCTCCGGGTACCACCTTTTTTCTGAACTTCCTAGTTAGTTAAAATCCTCCCCATTATTGCAAGTCATCATCTACATCGTTTAGATTTTTTCTCTTGAATAAAAATCTCGTCACTTTACTTGAACATAGAGTGTGACGGTTCAAGTCCGTCTCCGGGTACCACCTTTTTTTCTGTACTTCCTAGTTAGTTAAAATCCTCCCCATTATTATAAGTCATCATCTATATGGTTTAGATTTTTTCTCTTGAATAAAAATCTCGTCACTTTACTTGAACATAGAGTGTGACACCTCAAGTCTGTCTCCGGATACCAACCTTTCACTCGACAATACTCACTTAACTCAACTTCCAATAGTGTGGCTTTTTCCAATACAATTGAAAACTTTTCCTCACTTGACCACTTATCTGATGAACTCACTTTTGACACATTTAAACCCGAGGTATTAAATTGCTTTTGCCAACTATACAGGGTTGAGATGTTAATGCTTTCTTGCACTGCAAACTGCAAACTGCAAACTGCTAACGGACAAGGCATTTTGACTGGGCTTAGTTAATTGGAGTAATTAATCCGTTTGGTATTAAACAGCGTCTTGTTATGGAATGCCAAAACTTACTAAGTTCGACAGCGAACAGACATTGCATATATATTCATTGATAATTAGACATTGGACGATGCACCTAATTCACTATCATCAAAGAATATAGACGCAGTGAAGTAATATTTCAGTAATGTGTATTTGAATGTGATCGTTGGATGTTTATAACAACAACCACAATTCATGGAGTAGATAATAATGTTAAACGAAGGCTATCACGAACCAACAAGTGAACTAACAGTTGATGCTTTTAACAATGAAAAATTAAAAGTAATTCTTGTACATAATCGAGATGAAGAAAAAGAGCATGCCGCAATGCTCCAAGAATTGATCAGAAGGCAAGATCCAACCTTTGATAAAAAATTAAAAGATTACCTCTTTACAGATAAGACAATAACTCAGAATAACAGGGAGATTGGCAGCGCGTAGATGTTTAAAAAAGAGACTGATAATTAAAAATAGGTGATTAACCTAGTATTTAAAATATATACGGTTCTCTTCAAGTGCTATCAGCACTCAAACAACTACCCATTGAGTTCTTCTAATAGTGACCAATTCTAGTATTGTAATCGGTTAGGCTATCTCCGAAAAAACATTGGAGAACTAGTCGTTAAAGTAAATCTAAATATCAATTGTTCTAATGTTAATGTTCGCAAGCCTATCAGCTGAGTTGTCAGATCGGCATATTAATATCTTTATATCTAACCCTGTTTAACTATTTTATTTGAAGGAGAAATACCTCATGTTACGAACTATTAAAAATCTAGAAGGCTACACTATCCAAGCGACAGATGGCAACATTGGTCATGTCACAGATTTTTATTTCGATGACAAAACTTGGTGCGCTCGCTATCTGGTTGTTGACACAGGCACTTGGCTTTCGAGTAGAGAAGTCCTTATATCACCTATCTCGATAGGCATAGCGAACTGGGCGGACAAGCTCCTACCGGTTTCGATCACAAAAGACCAAGTAGAGAACAGCCCTGACATCAATACCCAAAAGCCAGTCTCTCGACAGCAAGAGATCCAGTTATTTGAGTACTACGGCTATCCATATTATTGGGGAGGTTATGGGATGTGGGGCGAGGGTATGTATCCGAGTATGATGTTAACTAGACACGATGGCTTTATTTTGCCACCCCATGACGAAGATCCAGAAGCGACGAAGGCTTCTAGAGCTGAACAGCACCAAGATGATGATATTCATCTTCGTAGTTGTCAAGCGATAATCAACTACCACATTCATGCTACCGATGGTGACATCGGCCACATAGAGGGCCTGCTTATCGATGAAGATACTTGGGCCATTCGATACATGATAGTGAATACAAGTAACTGGTGGCTAGGTCATCAAGTGCTCATTCCTCCACATTGGATTGAGGATGTTAGCTGGGTGGATGCTAAGGCGTCTGTCAATCTGACACGACAGGATGTGAAGGATGCTCCGGCGTATAACGAAGCAATGCAAGTGGATCGTAAGGCGGAAATGTATATCTACAATCATTATGGCCGTCTCGGTTATTGGGTGGATGATGAGAGAAATGACACCCAAAAACCACAGTTATAGTAGCGCGGTAGAAGCGACTGACAATAATATTAGAGGTGTTAAATGGTATCAGAATCTATGTCTAAATCCACAGAATCAGCCACAAAAACGAAAAGTGTTGCTGTTTTTGGTGGCGGAATTTCTGGACTGACGGTAGCGCATGAATTTTCAAAGCTTGGCTATAATGTCAAGGTGTTTGAGGCGAATTCTGATGCTGGTGGCTTTTTTAGAAGTGCCAGAAGGAAAGAAGATGAAGGCATGCCTTCTGAATACTCTTGGCATGGAATGGGTCCTTGGTATAACAATTTTTTCGAACTCATCAAGGAAATCCCCTTTGATGAGTGCTCCAGTCTCTATGAAAATATCCTTTCACGGCCAGTAGTATTCGGATTGGCGCCAAACTCAGGAACGGCTCATTTTGGCGATTCTAATCCCAACAATGTCGATGTGGAAAACCTTTTTAGTATGACGACCAAAGAAAAATGGCTGTGGGGTTGGCTTATACTAAAGGCCTGGTGCTCAAATAACCGCAGTAGCCATAAATACAGTACTATCAATGCTAAAGAAGCTTGGCGGCCCTATTTATCTGCTTCGACACTTAACACGTGGAGCTCCACCTTTGGCCCTTGGGTGGGCTCTGATTGGTGTAATGTTTCTTTCCATCATGTCGCTCATTTTTTCCGTAAGCAATTGGTCACTAAATATTCGTATCGTCATTCAGGAGATAGTGAAGGTGGACCGTGGGATCACACGGCGCGCACAGGATGGTTACTTTTGAACGGGCCCAGCAGTGAGGTTTGGTTTGATAAGTGGATCAATCACCTAATGCAAAACCAGGTTGAGTTCTTCTGGCAGACTCCACTTCATCGTTTGAGTTTTGAAGAAGACAAGATTACAGCAGCAGAATTAGTCAATGGTGAAACCGTTCAGGCCGATATCTATGTGCTTGCACTGAATCCCTTTAGTGCGGCAGATATATTGGCGCGAACCCCTCTACTTGAAGATAAACCGGAACTTAATCTTTTTCAATCCTTAGTAAAGCAGGGGCCTCACACTCAGGTATCATTTAGAATCGGCTTCAAAGAAAAAATGCTTTGGCCTCGAAAAAGATGCGCACTTGTTATTTCAGATTCCGCCTTTAACCTGACTCTTTTTTCTCAGGAACAAGCTTGGGGACAGCTTAGTGCTCTAGGGGAAGATATTAAATCACTGTGGACAGTCACGGCTTGCGTATCAAAGGTTCCAGGTCCAGTACATGGTCTTTGTTTGGAACAATGCACTGAAGAACAATTCCTTGATGAAGTGTTATTTCAATTAAAACAGAGTCATGCCTTGGAAGATTTGGTGAAAAAAGCAAACGGCGGTAAAAGTTGGACAGATTTTTCCATTGTAAAGATCAAAGTTTGGCATGAGTGGGAATTTTCTTCTGAAGGAATAAAATCGTCTCAACCAAAATGGGTGAACTCGACAAATACCCAGCAATATATGCCGAAGCAAAAGACCACAATATCTAACCTTGTTCTTGCTGGTGCTCACACCAAAACGACGGCAGATGTTTGGAGCATCGAGGCAGCGGTCGAGAGTGGAAAGCTAGCGGTAAAGGTTTTTGAGCCACAAGTAAAAGTCACATCACAGTCGAACCTACTCGTGCTAAAAGTCCTTGGGAAAATTGATGACTTTCTTTATTACTGCAAACTTCCTAACGTGTTGGATGTTGGTTTGATATTAATTGTAATGTTATCGGTTAGCGCAATCGCCTTTGAGATTGCCAAATAAAGAGTTACGTCTGCAAAGAATAAATATCGGAAGGCCTATGAATGACCATGTATATAAAACATCCCATTATAGTCTGACATTAGTTAGTGCAACCGCGCTTGGTATTTTGGCATTTACAAAACCTAAAAAAGGTGCTGAAAAAACGACGCCCAAGCAGCTACTAACAGTATTGATTCTATGCTGAATTTTCAAACATTTCCTATCTGGCTAAACATAATATTATTTTTATTAGCCGGAGTAACAGTATGGATTTCTGGAACACGCTTAACTGCGTATGCAGACATCATCTCTGATCGTAAAAATTGGGATAAAGCGAGTATGGGATTTATATTTCTAGCCCTTGCAACACAACTCCCAGAAATAGTCACTAACACTGCAGGTGCTTTGCATGGTAACGGGGAACTTGTTTTAAATGCTATGTTTGGCGGTATGACGATGCAGACTGCTGTACTTGCTATCGCCGATATATTCATTATTGGCACGGCAACGTTGAGTGTTGCGGCTCAAAAGTCCATCAACTTACTTCAGGGGGTCGTATTGATCTTGCTGCTATCTTTGGTTTTAGTAGCAACGATGCTGGGTGATACTGTTGTGTTTGGGCATATAGGAGCAAGCCCTATTTTATTAGCTATTTTATACATACTAGCAATCTTTATATTTTTAGACTACGGCAAGAATAATAGTTGGAATGTTGCAAATTTCCATGAAGATATAAAACAAAAAGCAAACCCAAAGGATAAACGAGCTAAAAACTCACATGCTACAAAAAAACTCTATTTATATAGTGGTTTTGCCAGTTTAGCGATTCTTGTTTCAGGTGTCGTACTCGTGCAAATAGCGGAAGCTATCGCCACACAATCAGGGTTAGGCTCAAGCTTTATCGGTGTAACCTTACTCGCAAGCAGTACCTCTTTACCTGAACTTAGTGCGAGTATTGCTGCAGTACGTCTGGGTGCTCAGAGCATGGCCATATCCAATATCTTTGGCAGTAATCTTATTATGATATTTTTACTTTTACCTGCAGATATGTTTTACCTCAATGGCGCCATACTCAATAGCGTGAACGACTCTGCAAAATTTGCGCTTGTCTCAGGCATCGTTGTCACGGCTATTTATGTTATTGGACTTATTGTAAGAAAATCTCAAACCTTTCTCCGAATGGGCATGGACTCCATAGCCGTTTTGATTATTTATCTCATCACGCTCTACATACTTTACACACTAAGAGGCGTATAAATGTCAGAAACAAAACTCAATCGTTCCATATCACTGCCCATGCTGATCCTTTATGGACTAGGCACTATGATCGGTGGAGGTTTTTTTGCCTTGCTTGGAGAGATCGCTGATGAAGCTGGACTCTTTATGCCGTTGGCTTTTTTACTTTCAGGGGGATTGGCATTTATTAGTGCCACCTCTTTTGCTGAGTTATCATCACGGTTTCCTTTTAGTGCAGGAGAAGCGCGCTACACTCAGGAAGGATTTTCAAGTAAAAATTTCTCAACGCTTGTTGGTTGGCTGGTTATCTTAACAGGGATTGTTTCAGCTGCCACTATAACCGTTGCTACGGCTGGTTTTATACAAGACTTTATCGCTGTATCGCAAACACTTACGATACTTTTTTTAGTGCTTGGTATGGGAATTATTGCAGGATGGGGGATTGGAAAGTCCGTCGCTTTTGTTGCCGTTATAAGTGTCATACAAATAGGCGCATTAGTCTATATTGTCTTTGTTGGTGGAGACAGTTTACAAGCCTTACCAAGTAGATGGACAGAGCTCTTTATCCCAACAAGTAGTACCGTTTGGTTGGGTGTATTTTCAGGCGCCTTTTTAGGCTTTTATGCTTTTATCGGTTTTGAAGATATGGTCAATATGGCTGAAGAGGTCAAAGATGTCAGAAAAAACCTGCCTATTGCCATCTTAGTGAGTATTGTCTTAACAACTCTTATATACATAGTGGTATCTACCATTGCCGTATTAACCGTATCGCCTCAGATGATCTCAAGTAGCAACACCCCTGTTGCAGAAATTTTGCGTGGTCACGGCGATTTTTCTATGAAAATACTGGGAATTGTCAGCATTTTAATTATCAATGGCGCATTAGCACAGATTATTATGGCTTCACGTGTTATTTACGGTTTATCTAAAAAAGATAAAGCACCAACTTTTTTAGGAAAGATCAACGCTAAAACCCAGACACCGCTTCGTGCAACCGCTCTCATAACCCTCATTGTACTTGTTTTATCCGTTTTTTTCCCGCTAAAAACCTTAGCAGAATCTACCAGTTTTATTATCTTGATCATTTTTGCCATCGTTAATCTCTCTCTTTGGCGTATTAAAGGGAGAGAAAACCGTGATAGTAAACAGAAAATATATTTTCCTCGTTGGATCTCACTCTTTGGTTTTATGACCTCTATTGTTGTCATCGCATTTCAGGTGTGGCAGAGGTTATTTTAACTCGTCTTTTGCTAAGTATTAAAGTTGAAAACTGCTTGCTTTTTTACTCGTATGAAAATGGTTTATGAATACAGTCGAAGATAGAATTCGGTCACAGCTATACAAAAACAATTAAAAAATAGCTGTTTACGATGGCCTAGGTAAAATCAAAAACAGGAGGAATTATGTCAAAAAACGTATCAGAACATTTTGTAGAAATGCTGGTAGAAGCTGGTGTTAAGAAAAATTTACGCGGTGACTGGTGACAGTCTTAACCCAGTCAATGATGCTGTGCGAAGGGATGGTAGATTACAATGGAGCCACGTCAGGCACGAGGAAGCTGGAGCCTATGCTGCTTCTATGGAAGCAGAGTTGAATGGTATCGGTTGCTGCATGGGAGGCTAAGGAATCTAAAGAGGTGGAATTAGTGCATTGTCAAACGGTTTCAAACATAAGGGTCCTGCGATAATCAATATTTTTACTGATCCCAATGCCCTAGCAATGCCGCCTTCACTTAACTTTCAACAAGTGAAAAGCTTTGCACAATCTATGGCAAAATTAATGGTCAATGGAAAGTTTGCAGAAATAGTAGATACGACCAAGAACGATCTAAAATACTTACGCGAATTATGATAAAAAAATTATGAATAGAGCCATTAAATTTAACCTAACCGCTGGCTGAATTGATAGATCTCAATGATTTTTCTTCATCTTCTTTGTCTGTCGAGTAGGGGCTTTTACTTCCCTTACTACGCTTGGCAACGCTTAAGTCAACAGGATCAAATCTTAAGTAAACAACATGATTATAGCAAGTATAACGAAAGGAGATAACAAATGAAATTTACTATCCGTTCAATGGTGTTGATTAGCATCCTCGGAATCACATCGCAGTGCTATGCGATAACGTCGACTGACAAAACGTCAATAGAAGAGGTTAAGCAAGAAGCACAATATTTACTTCAGACGCTTGACGCGTATACCGCTGAGCGAAAGAGCGAGGCGATTTACAAAACAAAAGCGGCATTGGATAAACTGGATAAGCGCATTGACGCGTTGGAGGCAGATGTTGATGAACGTTGGGACAAAATGGATAAGGATACGCGCAAAAAAGCTCGTGATAGTCTCAAGGCGCTACGCAAGCAGCGGAATCAGGTAGCCCAATGGTATGGCAGCCTGAAAAGTAGTACTGATAAAGCCTGGAAGCATATGAAAAAAGGTTTTTTAGATGCTTATATGGCTCTCAATGATGCCTGGGAGAAATCAGAAAATGAGATCGGTTCAAATAGGTAAACTACCTAACGCTCAACTCGGAAAGTAAAAATCTCTGCGTTGTATTTTCGAACAATAATGAAATTTCATTATTTAAAATGAAATATAAAAGACTTGGATGTCTAGTGCAATATTTGGCGAAGATATTCACAGCCCCTAATAGGAAGAATCACCATGTTCAACAACATTGTTTTGTCATCTAGTTTTCATTGCCGTTCGACCGCGCGTCTGTTTCGGTCATTGCTACTTCCTGTGCTGCTCTGGACTTCCCTAACACCGAGTTATGCCGATCCAGCATCGGAATCTAAGCTACCGCTAGGCGGGCGTGTCGTGGTCACCGGCTCTGTCCCCTTAGCGAATTTAATCAGCCTGTGGGCAGACGACTTCAGCTACCGCAACCCCCGTGTTGCCATCACCGTCGCCGATGGAGGCAGTTCGGTGGGTGTTGAAGCGTTAATCAACGGTAGCGCCGATTCTGTGCTCATCGATATGCCTATGAGCCGGCAAGAGGAGGAGCGATTTATGGATCGCTTCGGTTATGCGCCCACGCTATTTCCTGTGGCCATGGACGGGGTGGTTTTATATGTCAATTCACTCAACTCGTTACGGCAAATATCTATCCCACAGCTTGACGCTATCTACTCTGCTAGCTTGCGCTGTGGTGCCGATCAGCCCTTTGAAAACTGGGGCCAGTTGGGTGTGAAAGGAGAATACAGTAAGGATCCGATTACAGCACTGGGTTTGACAGCAAGCAGTGGTGCCTACCTCTTATTCAAACACGTCGCATTGTGTGACGGCGACTTCCGTGCCAACTTCCAAGCTTTGGCTGGTCCCGCAGCCGTGGAGTGGGCTCTGACCGACAACCCGGCCGCTATTGGTTTCGCCAGCAGTGCGCGTCACTCAACTGGTATCCGTGCATTGGCAATAGCTACACATAGGGATGATGAAGCAGTTTCTCCCTCGATTAGAGCGATTCAAAGTGGACGTTATCCACTTGCACGCAGGCTCAGTATTATTATCAATATCCCTCCTGGCCGCAATGCCAAACCAGCGATACAGGCCTTTCTTGATTATGCCCGTTCGAAAGCAGGTCAAGCGGTCGCAAAGAAGGCTGGTTATGTTCCACTGCCATTACATTAGAGTGGCTAAGTTGTACCAGAAGCAACTCGTCTAGCCATAAAGCATGATAGTGCTGTACGGCTAGACTAAAAATCAATAGAAGAGGTAAAGCAAAAAAATGGCTTATCAATCGACTTTAAAAGAGTAGGAAGTGGTTTTTTTCTCACGCTGCTAGTTTATGATTTTCAATAACTTATCACCAGTTAGTGTGTTGGTTGCTTTAAAAAGATATTTTATATCTGCTAGGTAGTGATAAAACTCTGAAGGTTTGTTACCGCCTAAATAATTTTTTGTTTCAGAAGCTTCTGATTTTAAAATTGTATTGGCCATGTCAGTTTCCTTTTGTGGGGGGGAATATAAGATGTACCCGGCTATAAATTAAGCTTGCTGATAATTATAAATCACATAAAAAATAGCATAGGAAATCAGCCCATCTCGTATGGAGTGCTTAGCATATTAAACCCACTTAAAATGGCATAATGTGCGCCAACGTACAGAAAGCAATGGTATTTTGGCCTAATCTATTATAACTGCATTATTTTTAGGGAAGTTATAAACTCAATCCCCCATCTGTTTGTGATGAGACTCTGATTAAAAACAAGAGTATGTCGTTAGGCAAGAAGAGTTAATGTTAGATCGTACACAATAAATGGGGCTGACCGCTCCAAAAATGACGGTATTAGTTGGCGGTATGCATGTACTTGGCACTAATTATTCATTCACAATATTAAGCAACCAAGGAGATAAGCAATGAACATGAAAGTAGCTTACCAAAAAAAACTGCAAGCACAATTGGACGAGTTGGTAGCAGAGATAGATAAGCTCAAGGCAAAAGCAGATAAAGCTGAAGCTGATGCACAACTTGAGTACTACAAGCAAATCGAGGAATTGCGAATGATGCAAGAAGCGGCCAACAGCAAGCTTGCCGAACTTCAGGAAGCCGGAGACGATGCATGGGAGGATCTAAAAGCAGGCATGGATAGTGCGTGGAACTCACTCAATAATGCGCTGAAATCGGCTAACTCCAGATTCAAATAAACAGTATGCTCATTGCAGCCATAATGAAATAAACCGTAGGATATATTAATAACAGAGGTCTCGATGAAGTTAGTAAAGGCAATAGTTTCACGAACCATTTTGATATTTATTAGTCTTTCAGTAGCCAACGCTGGAGTTCATGATGAACGACAAGTATTTGAGCAAGTAAAGTCCGCAACCGACAACATAGTCGCCATTTTGGTTGATCCTACACAATTAAAAAGTGTTAAGTCAAACAAAATATTTTCAATCGCCAATGGCTTAATTGACTTTGAGCTTATGGCTAAATTGAGTATCGGCGGGAGCGCATGGAAAGAACTCAATCCCAAACAGAAAAAAGAGTATCTCGGCCTATTTATCGAGCGTATTAGTTCCTTGTATTTAAAGACAATGTTTGCTTTTTCTCAACAAGAAATTATTGTCGAAAAAGCAGAGCATTATAAAACAACACGAATTGCTGTCACAACTTATATTCTTGATTCTAAAGATAGAATCAAGTTGTTGTATAAATTTTACCTTAAAAAAGACAATCTATGGCTAGCCTATGATATCAAGGTGGATGGTGTAAGCATTGTTCAGACTCAACGTTCTCAATTTAAAGAGATATTAAATGCTTACTCAATCGATGAATTCCTGGAAAAACTAAAGAAAAATAATGAATCAAAACGATAGTGTAAAATTAGTCACCATGATTAATAAATTTTATAGCCGTATGGTTATAGAGTACCCCTATCTAGTCTTGTTCGTTGTTTTACTCATTGCTGTAATTATAGGCAGCCAAGCATTTAATATTAAGATAGATGCTTCAGCTGAAACCTTGCTGCTCAAAGATGATAAAGATCTGGCCTATAGCCGAAAAATTACAAGAAACTACTATAATCCAGACTTTTTAATCGTTACCTATACTCCCAAGGAAGGTCAATTACTGGATAAAATAGTACTGAAAGATATTGAGCAACTTACCAGTGAAATCAAACAACTTGATTTAGTTGAAAGCGTTACGTCAATACTCAATGTTCCATTACTACAGACGTTCAGCCAACCATTTTCTGAGCTGCTAAAAAATGTTCAAACATTAAAATCAATCAATATCGAAAAAAATAGGACTAAGGTTAAGAATGAGTTCTTATCAAGTCCTATCTATCAGCAGAACTTAGTCAGTGATGATTTCAAGACGACAGCCATACAAATATTTTATAAGCAAGATGAATCCTATTTCGAGCTACTTAAACAACGTAACCAGCTATTAGAGCAAAAATTATCTCATGGCTTAACTGAAATGAGTGAAGTTAACCAAGCGACACTCGATCGTTTAGAAATTGAGCTTGTAAATCACCGAGAAAACTTTCGTGAAAAGAACCATCAAACGATTAGCCAAATACGAAAAACTCTAAGCAAACACCAAGAAAAAGCGGTTGTTTTTCTTGGTGGAATTAATATGGTCGCGGATGACATGATTAGTTTTATTCGCGATGATTTAAAGCTATACGGCAGCACCCTGATCGGACTATTGATTCTTGTTTTGTTTATTGTTTTCCGCCAAATGAGATATGTCGTTATTCCAATATTAATTTCTGCCCTGTCAATCGTCGTTACAGCAGGACTACTGGGTTACTTCGGCTGGGAAGTCACTGTTATTTCTTCAAATTTCATATCTATACAGCTCATAATGACTATGTCTCTAGCTATCCACCTTTGTGTTCGCTATCGTGAATTAATCAGAAAAAAGGAAAGTTCTACCCACAAAGAAATAGTGCTTGAGGCAACCTTGTCGATGTTTTTACCATGTCTTTTTGTAGTATGCACAACGATTACTGGATTTAGTTCGCTGGCGATTAGCAATATCTTACCCATCATGAATTTTGGTTGGATGATTAGTGCGGGCATGATTGTTTCTTTCGTCATTGTCTTTCTAGTATTCCCTGCAACAATGTCTTTATTAAAAAAAGAACCCGTTTACTTGGGCTTTGAAAAGCACATTAAGTTGATCGGTCAACTTGGCAATATGGCTGAAAAATATCGAGTTACCATTATTGTATCTAGTATTGCATTGCTTGTGTTCAACGCTACTGGCGCAAATCGGTTGATTGTAGAGAATAGCTTCATTAATTATTTTAAAAGCGACTCTGAAATATATCAGGGCATGAAAGTGATTGACACATCGTTAGGCGGCACGACACCGTTGGACATCATCATTGATTTCCCTGAGAATGAAAAGAGTGATAAAGAGGTAGAAAACGAACCATCAGACGCCCAATCTGAACCAGGTACGCTTTTTGATGAGTTCGAAAATGAATTCAAAAGCGAAGAAGACGATCACGCCTATTGGTTTACGGAGTTTAAGATGAAGCGAATAGAAGCGGCTCATAACTACTTGAATTCACTAGAACACACCGGAAAAGTGCTTTCTTTTGCCAGTATATTAAAGCTTGGCCGAAATATAAATGAGGGGGAATCGCTTGATAATTTAGAGCTTGCGCTGCTTTATACTAAAATGCCAAAGGAATTTCGTGATGTTACCATTACGCCTTATCTCGATTTAGAAAACAGTCAAGTTCGATTGACCACTCGAATTATGGATTCTAATAAAGACTTACGGCGAGATGCTTTACTCAAGAAAATTAGTCAGGAGTTAGCGGTAGAGGCTGATATTGAACCTGACAACGTACACCTTTCTGGCATGATGTTGCTTTATAACAATATGTTACAAACACTCTTTGATTCTCAAATAAAAACATTAGGTTTGGTTGTGTTTGTTTTGAGTATCATGTTTTTGATATTATTTAGATCGATTAAACTCGCTTTGATTGCCATGTTGACAAATATTGTGAGTGTATCATTTATTTTTGGCATAATGGGTTGGGTAGGTATCCCGCTTGATATGATGACGATTACTATCGCTGCTATAGCCATGGGTATTGCTGTTGATGATACCGTTCATTATATTCACCGCTATAAAAAAGAATTCGAACTAGAGCATGATTATTTAAAGGCAATACACTTAACTCATAACAGTATTGGCTACGCTATTTTTTATACTTCTATGACCATTGTGATTGGTTTTTCATTATTAATGTTTTCTAACTTTGTACCTACTATCTATTTTTCTTTACTGATCGCTTCAGCGATGATAATCGCTTTGTTTGCCGATCTTCTGTTGCTTCCAGTGCTATTAATTTGGCTCAAGCCATTCAATTCTAACTGAGTGGGGAAGAACTTAATAGATTTGGTATAACATATCAGTGGCATGAGATAACGTTCAAGCTGAGCTAAAGCAACTGAACCTCAGTACTCGCCGGATAATCCTCTTTAATTGCATAATCAATTGCCGCTAACATCTCTGATGTCGAGGGTCGGGCAAATGGCATGGATTGAATAGTTTCATAATAGAGCGTTGAATCCGGCTTTATTAAATACAAAGCTGGCTCACTGAATATCTTGGGCTCATTAATACCAACAGATATTTCTCCCAGTGATTCACTAAGATAAAGACCCAGTCTCGCGCATTTTGCAAGCTCATTCCATAAGCCACCTTTACGCCACTGGCATTTATTTTTTATGCCATTTTTATCACGCGCTCTTTGGTGTCTGTACTTACAGCAATAATATTTACGCCGCGACTAGCGAATTCGCTTGAATGCTTTTCAAGCTCTTTTAAATACTTTGCGTAAATGGGGCAGTGTATGCCGCTGTAAAACAACAGCATGTCAAAGTGTTTTGCGGGGGTGGCTCCTGTTAAATTATCTTACATAGTAAGACTTTTTGATGATATTGCTTAATGAGATAAATATCTCACTCCACCTACCGTTCACCTATGCACTGTCGAATATTCTTCCGGTTATTTACATGAAATCTATCGGTTGATACTGTGAGTGATATTGAGAATAGAGCGCTTATTTTGTTTTACTACTACTTTATTCTAACGACTACATAGTCGCCAAAAACTTTTCATTAAGTACGTTAACGTACAGAATAATTATAAATACAAGGATAAAGTAACTATTACTTAGCCTTTACCAATAAGGCTGTTTTTTATTATCGATATTGGTTCAGCCAATATTTAGGAGTTACCCATGTATGGATTCAGTGTGCAATTACAAATACCTTTTGATATAGCGCTTAATCATGTTGTTGAATCACTCAAAAAAGAGGGTTTTGGTGTACTTAGTGATATAGACATCAAAGTAACGCTAAAAGAGAAGTTAAAGGTTGATCACAGACCTTATCGTATTCTTGGTGCATGTAATCCACCATTGGCACTTCGTGCCATTGAAGCCGATGCTGATATAGGGTTATTGCTGCCCTGTAACGTGGTGGTACGAGAAGAAATAGATAGCAGTATAACGGTTGCTTTTATTGATCCAGAAGCCTTATTAAAAGTGTCGGATAAGCCAGAAATACACGAATTAGCTAAAGAGGTAAAAGGGTTATTACAACGTGTATCAAGCAGCCTTAGTAGTGAATACTAATAAACCTTAACTCAGGATAAGCAATGTCTTTCGTTAGCATTAAATAACACTTATTAATAAGGGGTTAAACATATCAAATCTTCTCAAGATAATAGAAACCCATTGCAACGATGCCTTGAATTATTTCACGAGCCTTTTTCTAATTTTATGCGCGCCCAGGCCACCGCCGGTGTCTTTTTATTAATAGCCACAATCACTGCACTTTGGTGGGCAAATTCAGCTTACGCCTTGGCTTATCAGCAACTGGTAAATACGCCTATAGGTTTTTTTATTGGTGATTTTGAGCTGCGAGCTTCGTTCAAGCACATTATTAATGATGGATTGATGGTGATTTTTTTCCTTTTGCTGGGGCTTGAGATAAAACGGGAAGTTTTGGCTGGAGAACTTGCAAGCCCTGAACACAGGCGCATGCTGATTTTATGTGCGATGGGGGGCATGATAGCACCTGCGGTCATTTATTCTATTTTTAATTGGTCGCTCGACTCACAAATTGGTTGGGCCATTCCCATGGCAACCGATACAGCATTTGCCTTGGGTGTACTGAGCCTTGTCAGAAAGTATATTCCTATAAGTTTGATCGTTTTTATCGTTGGCTTTGCCATTGTTGATGATGTGGGAGCGATAGTTGTTATTGCCTTGTTTTATACTCAACAAATATCAATGGTTTACTTGTTAGTGACCATCGCACTGACTGTCATGTTGATTTTAGCTAACTACGCAGGCGTTCGTCAGCCGTTATTCTATATTATTGCCGGCATTGCGACTTGGTGGGCTATGCTGCAGTCTGGTGTGCATGCGACGGTAGCTGGTGTTGTCATTGCATTTACAGTGCCAGCAAAACCCAAATTAGCAACGGAAAAGTTGCTGGGTAATGCCAAATCAATTATTAGTTCGATACAAAAAAATACTGAGGATATCGATGTTCTGGCCAGTAAGAACGATCACAAAAAAGTGTTAGCAATAAGTGAGTTATCGGAGCACGCTAATACACCTTTGCGTCGTTGGGAAAATACCCTTCATTTACCTGTGGCGATATTTATCTTACCACTATTTGCGTTAATAAATGCAGGGGTTGTCTTTAGTGAAAATTCTTTTATAGATAGCCTGACACAACCTGTAGGGCTGGGCATTATCTTAGGGTTAGTAGTTGGTAAAGTCCTCGGGATTTCTGGTGCATGTTGGCTTGGCCTGCGTTACCGCATAGGTTGTTTACCCAATGACATCACCTTTAAACATGTTATTGGGGCATCACTGATCGCAGGAATAGGCTTCACTATGTCTACTTTCATTGCTGCGCTTGGTTTTGATGGCCAACCAGAACATCTACATAATGCAAAAACATCGATTTTAGTTGCCTCGGGTTTATCAGCATTATTAGGGATATTGTATTTTCGAATTACAGCGATATCGATAAAGGAGAAAAAATGAATCATGATCCGGTTTGTGGAATGAAAGTTGCGAATGATGCTACAAGTAATAGTGAAAAGACAGTCGAGTGGGAAGGAACTGTTTACTATTTTTGTAGTTCGTCTTGTGCTGATAAATTCAATGCCGATCCTGAGCATTATGCCCATACAGGTAAGAGCGATCGTAATTATCCGGTGTGCGGCACAGCCAAAATACAGAAAGAGACAAATGCCGCAAGTAATAATAAAAGTAGCGAAAATAAAAATGTATTTTTTACCTGTCCAATGCATCCAGAAATCAGTCAAAACAACCCTGGCTTGTGCCCCAAATGTGGCATGGCGCTAGAAACGATAACCCCTGTTGACAATGATGACGATACAGAACTCAAAGATATGACACGACGCTTCTGGTGGAGTTTGAGCTTGAGTTTACCTTTGCTTATCATCACTATGGGAGACCTTATTCCGGGTGTAAATGTGGGTAACTGGCTGGGCGAAAGTGCTTTTAACTGGCTACAGGCAACTTTAGCAACGCCTGTTGTATTGTGGGGGGGATGGCCGTTCTTTGTGCGTGCATTTGAGTCATTCAAAAGTTGGCAGCTCAATATGTTCAGCCTAATTGGGTTAGGTACCTCTACCGCTTTTGTATTTAGTTGGTTTACTTTATTATTTTCCTCACAACTGCCTGAAGCCTTTAAAATAGCAGGTAGAGCACCGCTTTACTTTGAAGCAGCAGCGGTGATTATTACCTTGGTATTAATGGGGCAGGTGCTTGAGCTGCGTGCTCGTTCAAAAACGAACAGTGCTATTAAATCTTTATTGCAATTGGCGCCCAATAAGGCTTTGCGTGTTAATTCAGATGGCAGTGAAGAACAAGTCGCGCTTGATGAGGTTAAAGAAGATGACCAATTACGGGTGAAACCGGGGGGGAAGATCCCAGTAGATGGTGAAATTATCGAAGGTCACTCTCATGTTGACGAATCTATGATCACTGGCGAACCTGCACCGGTAAACAAAACAACAGCGAGTAAAGTGACGGCAGGAACGCTAAATACCACAGGTTCATTCCTACTTAAAGCCGAAAAAGTAGGCAGTAATACCTTACTGGCAAGAATGATTGAGTTAGTGAATGAGGCCGGTCGCTCGCGCGCTCCCATCCAAAAACTAGCAGATAAAGTGTCTAAATGGTTTGTCCCTGCAGTTATCTTGGTTGCCGTCGCTGCTTTTACTGTTTGGGCGATAGTTGGACCTGCACCTGCATTGTCAAATGCTTTAATTGTTGGGGTATCTGTGCTCATTATCGCTTGTCCCTGTGCCTTGGGATTGGCAACGCCGATGTCGATTATGGTTGGCATTGGCCGAGGGGCACAAGAAGGCATATTGATTAAAGACGCCGAAGCATTAGAACTGATGGAGAAAGTGGATACCTTAGTTGTCGACAAAACCGGTACGCTGACAGAAGGGCGGCCAACAGTGCAATACATATTGGTAAGCGATGAAGCCGAAAAAGAAGGTTTGACGGAAAACGATGTATTGCTATTTGCAGCAAGTTTAGAAACGTCAAGTGAACATCCATTGGCTACGGCTATCGTAGCACATGCAAAACAGGAGAAATTAGAGCTCAAACCGATCAATGATTTTAAATCAATTACCGGACAAGGCGTCAGCGCGACAATCGACGGTAAATCTATATTAATTGGGAATAACCGCTTAATAGAAGAACAAAGAATAGACGTTTCTTCGTTGCGTTCTCAGACAATGTCAATGAGAGAAAATGGACAGACCGTTATCTTTGTTACCATAGACGGCCTGTTGGGAGGTGTTCTAGGTATTGGTGACGCTATCAAAAAAACCACAGTTGAAGCAATAGAACAACTCCATCAAGCTGGCTTGAAAATAGTGGTATTAACTGGCGATAACGCGACCACAGCTAAGGTTGTCGCTAAAACCCTAGGACTTGATGACGTGGAGGCGGATGCTACCCCAGAAGACAAACTTAATTATCTTAAAAAATTGCAAAAACAAGGACATATTGTCGCAATGGCAGGTGACGGTATTAATGATGCACCAGCACTTGCCAAGGCTGACGTGGGCATTGCAATGGGAACAGGTACCGATGTTGCCATGAATAGCGCAAGAATAGTACTGGTTAAAGGCGATTTGCGTGGTATCACCAAGGCCCGTTTACTTAGCCAAAACACCATGAAGAATATCCGTCAGAATTTATTTTTCGCCTTTATTTATAATTTTCTCGGTGTGTCAGTTGCTGCTGGTATTTTATATCCTTGGTTTGGTTTATTACTCAGCCCAATGATAGCCAGTGCAGCAATGAGCCTTAGCTCAGTATCCGTCATCGTCAATGCCCTTAGGTTAAAAACTCAAACGCTTTAGCGCTCAATATCGTTGAGCATGATATTCCCTAATCATTTTGGTTATGGGGACGTTATAGAACAGAGTATTAATGTTTCTGGCCTTATAGTTATAATTATTTATGTGCATACATCATTACTATTGATGGCCATGATGTTGAACTAGCGGTAAAGTTAAGTAACAGGTTATCAAATGAAAAGTTATTTGAGCAAAAAACTATATCATCAAACATGGTCAAGATATGCTTGAAATTGTTGGTTGGCGGTGGACACCAACAATATGTGCACCTTTTCATGAAACCATCTGAGAATGAAATAAATATTGGCAATATAACGGCAATACGCAGCAGTGTAATTTACGGATGTTTTTGATGGGAAATTACCGCGGGTCTACTTAATACTTAGTATTGATTTAAGTAAAAGTGAATCAGCTGATATAGACAAAGTGGTTATTGAAGTATTAGAACAACGAAATGCTAAGCAGGTACATGTATAGTCTTAACACCTACCTAATGCTTGTCACGCGGTATGCAAGTGTCGACAGTGGAAACCTTTGTTAGCGCCGGTTGGTAAAAAGTATTTTATCGCGGATGTTCGATGTTTTTGGTAAGCTGATAGACCGGCAAGAAGAATTGGCTGACGTTCAATGGCGTTCAGTACACCGGGCACCCTTTTTCTAAACTTCGTATTCAGTTAATTAAAATATCTCTCATTACTACAAGTCATTATTCACATCGTTTATATAGTTTTCCCTTGAATTATATTGCATTAATAACTTCGTAAAAACGTTCAAAGATTCACAGCTAAATTTGATTGTATTTTCTGCTTAACGAGAGAATATCGATCATGGCTAATAACTCTGTTGTTATAAACGATAGAGGCTATAACAATTATCTTTTAATCTAAACTCAAAATATTCTTGAATAAAATATCGTCACTTTACTTGAAAGTAGTGCATCTGTAATTATTGTCAGTTTGATATAAGGCTAATTTTTTTGGCGTGTTTGACGTAAACTACTGAATAACATAGTATCATCGAATCCATAATCATTAACCCAACAGAGCCATTGTTTTATAGGAGTACCATTAACTATATTACAACTGTTCATAGAGAAATTATGTCTAACCGACCCCCACAGCAATTAAATATTATTATCGCCATGTATCTTGGTTATGCCGCCATGATGATTTGTCGTCAAATGGTCACTATTCTTAGTCCTGCCTTGCTTGCCGATGAAACCTTAGCCTTAACAAAAACTAATCTGGGTGATTTTGCTGCTTATGGTACTTTAGGTGCATTGGTTGGCAAGCTCATTTGGGGGCCCCTTGCTGATATTATAGGTGGGCGCTTTACTTTTTTGATTGGCATATTTCTAACGGCGCTCTTTGTTATTGCTTTTGGACTCTCTCCTAATGTAATGGCTTTTACTGTTTTTTCATTCCTATTGTACTGTACAAAATCTTCAGGTTGGCCAGCGATGACCAAACTGGTTGGAGAATGGTATCACCCTCATCATTACGGGCGAGTTTGGAGTATTATTTCTACCAGTTCTAGATTCAGTGTTGTGTTAGCGACTTTATTCTTTGGTTGGTTATTAAGCTTTATGGATTGGCGTTCAGTCGCTTTCATCGCTGCGGCTTTTGGACTGGTTGTTTTTATTGGTTGTTATTTTTTTCTACAAGAAAAACCAGAAAACCCCAACTTTTTTAGAGAAATTGAAAGTGATCATACTGATACCAGTGCCGAAGGTATAGCGCTAGCCAAAGCAGCAAAGCAGGCAGTTGATAACAAATATAACCACCCACTTCAAGATACGAGTATGGGTGCAGGTATGTTGGCATTTATTAAAAGTCCAAGAGTTTGGCTCGTGGTGCTAATGCTAATGATGCTTACTTGTATGATGGCCTTTTTAGACTTTGTTGCCGTTTATCTTATGGAAACCTATCAATTATCTCCTTCACAAGCAGCAATGGCTTCTACTATCTTCCCCGTAGGTTCTTTGGCTGGATTGTTAGCTTCGATAGCATTTTACGACCGATTTTCAAAGAAAGGTATTCGCACCGTATTAACGATAGCGATGACTCTGAGTTTATTGAGTATCCTGACCCTGAAGTATTTATCTTGGTTTGATTTGAGTGTTGAAGTGAATTACATTGTCGCTTTGAGCGCAATTTTCTTATTCGCCTTTTCAATTTCTCCCGCTTATTACCTACCTATGTCAATATTCTCTATCGAATATGGTGGACCCCACAGTGCAAAGTTGGTGAGTTTTATTGATGCTTTTGGTTTTGCGGCCAGTGCAACATTTGCTTTTATCGGCGGCAGGTTAGCTGATAGTGCGGGTGGTTGGTCTAGCTTTATGAATATGCTTATATTGATTTCAGCTGTGGGTATTATATCTGTTTGGGCATTTATGCATGCGGAATATAAAGCGGCAAAGTCAGGGGAAAGTGTCGTCAAGTAAGGTATTTAATGCGATAAACTCTTTAACCCTTTAAGAGTTTATCGCCACAAGCTTAAATAAACCCCGTGAGTCGTTCTAAACGTTACTTCTTCAAAATACCATCTTTTCACCGAAGTTTGCTGTTTATTTTAGCTATATTCAGTAATCTTTCCGATATTGTAGTATGCTACAACTCAAAAATTTCTGTGATATTAATCATTAAGTTATATTACAGGCTATTTTAACGACACAGCTGTTTGCGAAAACTTTTGACGGTTTGTCACAAAGAAGCAAAAGGCTGTCACTTGATAAGCGTTTTGCTTCGATATTGATCTATTAATTTACTTAGTATCTGCTAAGTCACAGAAAATAATCAACGAGGGTACTTATGTATCATAAAAACCGACCAGTTAAAACCGTATTGACCATGGCAATCGCTCTTGCATTGAGTAGTAGTGCCGTTCAAGCTCAGGAAAAGAGTAAAGCAGAAGACAAAAAAGTTGAGACTGAGCGCCAGATCGAAACTATAACGGTTACTTCAACTCGCCGTTCAGAAAACCAACAAGCAGTGCCGCTTGCTGTTCAAGCCATTAGTGGAGCACAACTTCAGCAACTGGGTATTGACAGCTTTGAAGATTATATTGCATTACTACCGGGTGTTAGCTCTGAAGGTCAAGGTCCTGGTAAGCAAGAAACCTATATCCGTGGTGTATCCGCCGGTCGTGCTGATGTTAGACTTGCAGGCATAGGGGGCGAGCCAAGCGTTGCTTTTTACCTTGATGAAACTCCAATCACTACTCCAGGTCGTAATATAGATTTATATGCGGTTGATTTGCAACGTATCGAAGTGTTAAAAGGTCCTCAAGGCACATTGTTTGGCGCTAGTTCACAAGCAGGTACCGTTCGCCTTATTACCAACAAACCGGAATTGAACGAATTTAGAGCCGGTGGCGAGGTAGGTATGTCATCTACCAAGAGTGGTGGCATCAGTAATAAAACTGAAGGTTATGTCAATCTTCCTATTATAGAAGATGAGTTTGCTATACGAATTGCAGCTTATAATTCTACTGATGGTGGGTTTATTGATAATGCGCTGTCTACAACGCAATTACCATTAACTAATCCAGCACTGGGTGGCAGCGTTCCTTCATCTCGACAAGTAGTCAGTAACTCTACACTTGCAAAAGATGATTACAATGAAGCGACACACCGTGGCGTCAGAATTAGTGGCTTATGGCAAATCAACGACGAATGGGATTTGTTAGTACAGCACACAAACCAACAGTTAGATACTGAAGGTTCTTTTGAATATGATCCGTCTATCAGCACTGAAGACGACTTAAATACAGCCACTTTTTCGCCGACGGCTGGTGATGATAAAGTTGACCTAACACAGTGGACATTGAATGGTATGCTTGGCGGCCTTGAAGTTATTTATAACGGCTCGTTCACCAACCGCACGTTCCAAGGTAATACTGACTATACTGCTTATATAGAAATAGGACCATATGTTCCTTACTACATTTGTAGTTACCCAGGTTATGATGAATGCTTTAGTCCTGTGATGACTACTTCTGAGCAGTTTGAAACAGAACGCGTTGTGCACGAAATTCGTGTTGCAACCAATGCGGAAGACCGTTTTAGAGCGATTGGTGGTGTTTTCTATGATGATCAGCAACTTAATACGTTAACTGACTTTACTTATGCGGGTTCTATCGCCGCTGGATTTTCACCAAACTTTCCGATACCGGGTGCTTTCACTAACACCGATGGCAGTGCTCGACCGCCGGGCGTAACTTATTTCAATGATTATCAATCAGACCGTGAAGAAATGTCTGTATTTGGTGAGCTTGCTTACGACGTTACTGAAGAGGTAACCGTAACAGTTGGTGCACGTCACTATAATATTGAAATGGGCTTGATGGGACAATCTCCTTTCGGTCAAAGAGCATCTGGACCAGAGGCAGATGCCGGAACCAATGTCGATTCAAGACTGGCTGGTTTATCGCCTGCAACGATATCGGGAACGATTTACAAAGCCAATATACGCTGGGAAATGAATGCTGACGCGATGTTTTATGCTACGTATTCTGAAGGCTTTAGAGGCGGTGGATTCAATCGTGCAGTTGGCACTGGTGGCATTCCGGCTACTTTTGATACCGATGATGTTGTTAGTGTTGAATTAGGCTGGAAAACAACTTGGCTTAATAATACTTTGCGTTTTAATGGCGCGATATACAATGTTGATTTCAGTGACATGCAGCAAGGCGTTCTTGATCTTAGTATCGCTAATAGCTCATTCTTTGATAATGTTGGTTCTGCTGATATCAATGGTGTTGAATTTGAACTTAACTGGGCTGCGACCGATAATGTCGACCTTTTTGGCTCATTTAGTTACATTGATTCAGAGTTGACTGATATTCCAAACACCTTAGTTAATATCACACCAGTAGGGTCTAATCTCCCTTACGCACCAGAAAATGAAGGTGTGGTTGGCGCGCGTTACTATCAAAATATCGGCGACTTTGCTGCTGTTTTTCAAGGCGTATTTAAATGGACAGACTCACGTTTTAATAGCTTAGTTGCTGCTGATCGTGTCGAGTTACCGTCTTATAATCAAGTTAACCTATCTGCCTCTATTGGAAAAGATGACTGGAAAGCAACACTCTTTATTGACAATGCTACCGATTCTCTTGGACAAGTTGCTGCGGGTTCAGCTGATAATGTCTTTAGGGTTTCACCAACGAGACCTCGCACAGTTGGCTTTAGAATAAGCTATGATTATTAGCATTTTACATTATTTTAAAGTATTTTAAGATAAGATAAGATAGGGTCGGCGTTTAATAACGTCGACCCATTTTTTTGTATATTTATAGACAATATCAACCATCTCTTGATATTTACCGAGACATTATGTTGCCAAATCAGTTGAAAAACCTCCAACCAGACCAAGTTATTAAACAGTGTCAACTTTTGATTCAAAAAGGCCACTTAAGCCAAGCAGCTAAGAACCTAGAAGATATGCTTGCGGAAAATCCAGGACATATTGAAGGTGTTTATTGTCTTGCAGTCTGTCAGCGTAAACAACAAAAATATAATCTGGCTATGGCAAGTCTTGATCAAATTCTTATAAAACAACCGGACCATGGCCGGGCGCATCAAGAGCAAGGTTATACTCACAAAGCAATGGCGAACACTAGCCAAGCGATAGCATCCTTTGAAAAAGCAGTCGCCTTAAATCCAGCTTTGTTTGGAAGTTGGCGCGCTTTAGCAGACCAACCTGGTTATCCGATGCATCAGGAAGCAAAAAAACGTGCTGATTGGCTCTCCAGTTTGCCGCCAGCATTAGTTTCTGTTTCTAGCTTAATATATCAAAAGCAATTACATCGCGCTGAATGGCTCTGTCGTCATTTTCTCAAAGACAATCCCCATCAACCAGAAGCTATGCGCTTATTGGCTGAGTTAGGAACAAAGTTTCAAATTCTTGATGACGCGGAGTTCTTATTAGCCAGCTGCCTTGAATTTGAACCAAATTACAAAAGAGCACGCCTTGACTATGTTCATGTTCTGCATAAACGACAAAAATTTAATAAGGCACTTGAGCAAGCAAAAATTCTATTAGATTCAGACCCGGAAAATGCAACGTTTAAAATTGGTCTCGGCAATGCGCAACAAGCCACTGGAGATTTTGAAGCAGCTATAAGCACCTTTGAAAGTGTATTGGATAGCAACGCAGCTAATTATTCTATCTATTTAACTCTTGGGCATGCATTAAAAACGATGGGGCGTGTTGAAGACGCGATCCAAGCTTACCGTAAAAGCTACGATCTCAAACCTGACTTTGGTGATGCTTTCTGGAGTTTGGCCAATTTAAAAACTTACCGATTTACCTCTGATGAACGTCAGCAAATGCGGGTTAAAGAAGCAAGCGCGACAACATCGATAAATGATAAAATTCATTTTTGCTTTGCTCTTGGCAAAGATTTAGAAGACAGTGAGCTCTTTGACGAAGCCTTCTCTTTTTACCATCGCGGCAACAAACTCAAGAGCGAGCAAGACAAATTTGACAGCAAATCTCTCGAGTTATCGTTTGAATTTCAGAAAAATAATTTTGACGCTGCGTTTTTCAATCGCCATAAACAAACCGGTTGCTCTGCTGCAGATCCTATATTTATTGTTGGACTACCCAGAGCGGGGTCGACACTTTTAGAACAAATCCTCTCTTCACACTCACAGGTCGATGGGACAATGGAATTGGCCAACATTATCGGTCTAGCGCATCGCTTAAATGGTCGACAAGCCACGCGTGACACCCCCAAATACCCAAGTATTCTAAGCAATCTTACTGCTGATGACCTCACTAAAATGGGCGAGCTGTATATTGAAGAGACTCGGCATCATCGCCAAGGAGCAATGTTCTTTATCGATAAAATGCCAAACAATTTCCGGCATATTGCACTTATCAATCTGATCTTGCCTAATGCGAAAATTATCGATGCGAGACGCGATGCTTTGTCCTGTTGTTTTAGTGGTTTTAAACAATTGTTTGGTGAGGGGCAGCAATTTTCCTATGATCTTGAAGACATTGGACATTATTATCGTAGTTATGTTGAGTTGATGGACCATTGGGACAAAGAATTACCCGGTAAGATTTTACGTGTGCAGTATGAAGATGTGGTTGCCGATCTTGAAAGCCAAGTTAGGCGCATATTAGACTATTGTGGACTGCCTTTTGAGCAGGCTTGTATTGATTTTCATACAAATAAACGCGCTGTTCGCACGCCTAGCTCTGAGCAAGTTCGACAACCTATTTATCAAAGTGGTCTTGAACAATGGCGCAATTATGAGTCTCATTTAACACCATTAAAAAAAGCACTAAAAAGCTAGGTCGGCTTTCTAAAGTGCTAGAACTGTTTTTATAGCCGTTGGCTGTTAATGAGCGCTATGCGTATTGATATTGTCGTGTTAATTATTTTACTATAGAAAATAAAGAGAAATAAATTTTGGATAAAAAGATACTAAAAATAGGACATCGTGGCGCAATGGGTCATGAACCTGAAAACACGCTAAGGTCTTTTAAAAAAGCATTAGCGTTAAATGTTGATGCGATCGAATTAGATGTATATGTATGTAAAACAGGTGAACTTGTTGTTATACATGACGATAAAGTAGACAGAACAACTAATGGTATAGGCTATACTGAAGATAAAACCTTTGTTGAGCTAAGACAACTAGACGCGGGAAAAGGTGAACTTATACCAACACTTGAAGAAGTCTTGGATCTTGTTGATAAAAGCGTGATAGTAAATATAGAATTAAAGGGAAGAAGTACCGCAATTGCAACGTATCAGGTAATAGATAAATACATAAAAGAAAAGGGCTGGTCTGAGCTTGATTTTATGGTTTCTTCATTTGATCATCATGAATTAAATAAATTTAAACATTTGTATCCTCAAATACCCATCGGTGTTTTGCTTGAAGGCGTTCCTCTTTCTTATGCTGATTGTGCCGTTGAACTTAATGCTCAATCCATCAACTTAAGTCTAGATTTTATCAATCAGGACTTTGTTGATGACGCACATCAAAAAGGGTTACAAGTTTATGTTTATACGGTTAATGACTATGATGACATTGCCAAAGTAAAAGAATTAAATATCGATGGTATTTTTTGTAATTTTCCAGAAAGATTATAATTAAGACACGATTGCCTGCGTTACTAAACGAGAAATAGCGTGGGATTTTGTATGGGTAGTTTTGATTTGAAAATCCCTGTGATTTAAAGATGAACTAGATTTTAATGTTAACGCACATGAGTATTATTTATTTTGCGATAAAATATATATTTAGTTTATATGCGAACTTATCAATAATCTAATGTATGCGTCGTGGGGAAAAGCAGTCAGAAAATAGTGAAAACTATCTTCCAAATAATATTCCTTTACCACAGCGGTAGCTAAAAAAGTACTTATTATTTTTTTACTTTGCTATGGCACTTATGGCGTCTATAGCGGTACTCTTTATCTCCCCCTAGGAAGAGGTGAAGTTACCTTTCAAGGTAATGCAGTATATTTTTCTTTTGCTGCTCTTTTGTTAGGTGCTTTATATCTTTTGATTGAAATTATCGATCATTACGATAAAAGGAATAATGAATTCTCATATAAACGTATAAAAGGTGTAATTAAAGGACTTGCCGCTTTAATATTGTTATTTACTATCGCTATAAGTGCCGCACTTACACAAGAACTATAAGTCACTCAAATCGGCGCTTAACGTGGCATTTGTGATTAAAGGATTATCGTGATATCAAAATTACCTCGGTGGGTAGAGTATGGCTCGTTTGTTTTAGCACTGGTTGCGGGCTTTATTAACGCTGTTGGACTTTTAGGATTTAATCACCAATCTATTTCACACTTATCTGGAACAGCAACACTGCTTGGCGTAGGTGTTTTAAACTCAAGTTTTTCTGATACGCTTCATTTGGTTTTAATTCTGCTTAGCTTCTTAGTAGGCTCTGCCATATCAGGCTATTTCCTAAATAGTGGTTCGTTAAAGTTGGGTCGTAATTACAGTCGACTGCTTATCTTGGAGGCAATCATTATTTTCGCATCAATGTATTTCTTATCCAAGGGATCACTATTTGGCCATTATTTAGCTTCAGCTGCATGTGGGCTTCAAAATGCACTAGTGACAACCTATAGTGGCGCTGTTGTTCGAACAACACATGTAACTGGGTTATTTACCGATCTTGGTCTTATGTTAGGTTCAAGACTTCGAGGCGAACTCTTTGATAAAAGAAAGGCGGTATTGTTTCTACTGATAATAACGGGATTTATTGTTGGTGGGGGATTGGGTGCTTATTTTTTCAGTATGTTTAAGTTTAATGCTTTATTAATTCCTGCTGTTATTTGCTTGCTATTAGCATTGTTCTATTCAGTTTACAGTGCAAAGGTGAGTAGTTAACAGCCGTATGTTCGCTGTTATCAATACAAAATATAGTGGCTATTATATGCTGGCAATAGCTCATCATCTGACTAAATAAAACAGCAATGATATTTCTATTATTGCTGTTTTAGATATTTTATTTACTGAATGTCGAGTAGTGTCACTTCAAAAACAAGTAACGAACCGGGGGTTATTTTTCCTGCAGATTTATTGCCATAGCCTAAGCTTGATGGAATAAAAAACTTAAATTTATCACCAACAACCATTAATTGAAGACCTTCAGTCCAGCCAGGTATCACTTGGTTTAAGCCAAAACTAATGGGTTCACCGCGATCAACTGAGCTGTCAAATACACTGCCATCGAGTAAAGAGCCATGATAATGCACTTTCACTTTTGAACTGGCACTTGGGTGCTTTAATCCATCACCTTTTTCCAATACTAGATATTGCAAACCTGAAGCTGTTTCAACAACATTTTCAAGGGTTTTATTTGTAGCTAAGAACTGGTTAGCTATAGCTATATTTTCAACCGCGGCTTTTTTATCATTTGAACTTTTTGAAATAAAGAAAATTACCAAGGCAATAATTATAACCAATACAACATATTTCATAACTGATCCGATTAATTTGAATTATTGTGTATTCTAGCATTCGATTCTTTTGCAGGTCACATTAATTTAAAATTAATATGAGTGCTATGTTTTTCATTGTTAGGTAAGCGGATGATTTGCAGGGGTATTAATTCATTCAAAAGAGGTGTCTTATGCTATTTACAGTGATGGGACCTTGAATATTTACCCTTTAGTTATAGAAAAACCCGGTAACATGCATGTTACCGGGTTTACTAAGTAGATTAACAGCTACCTCAAGTTATGTGATTATTACTTGCGTTTACATTAGCTATTATCACATGTTTATTTCTAATGCTTATCCAGTTTTTGTGACAAGTTTTCAATCACATCAACGGCGCTATAAGTCGATTCATTAGGCATAATGCCTTTGCCCATTCGAATCTCTAAAATACTATGCACTTCTTTACGGTTATTGCCGCTATTAAAGGCAATTCCTATTTCACTATGTGGGCGTTGGTAAGTTTCACAGTTGAATAGGCCACAACGGCGTTCAATGCGCTGTTGATGCGATAAACCAAATGCAGAGGCAACCTCTACTTTTTGAGACTCAACAAAAGTTTCTTTATTGGTCACGACAAACCAATCAAAACCTTGCTTTTGAGTGAGCTCCGCGGATCTTAATAGCGCATAATCAGCTGCATCAGCGACACTGTTAGAGATGATTTTAAATTGTACACGATACCTATCACTGGTAATTTTTTGCTCACTATAACCTGATGACCCTTTAGTTGCAGGGCGGTAGTCAGGTTGAGAAGCACAAGCTGATATTAATAAAGTGACGAATAAAAAGGGAATAAATGATTTCATAATGTACCTCGGTTATTGTTTATTTGTTTGCCAGTTATTGTTTATTGCTCGTTGTTCTTGAGCGCTATCCATTGCTTGTCCTTTGATCATCTCATCTATAGCGCTGTCTAGTTGTGCCTTGTTACTGGCAACACGGTAATTTTCAATATCTTGGGAAAACGCTACGTTTTTGGTGATTTTAAGCTGCCACTGCTGATTTTCTTTACAGGCAATGTTGATACTGGCCGCTTGTAAATTAATGTGCTGAAACTGTCGACAAAAATTACCCGCATGATTAGTGAAACTTAAATTAGCCATGACCTTATCACCTTGGTCTGTTGACGACATTTCACCACTTTTTGCCTTATCTAACACCTGTGATATCTCTGCAGTAATCGCAGTTGTTTGCTCTGACTGCATTAGGGTTATTGTTCCTACGCCAAATATCATCGAAATACCTGCCGCTAAGGCGTAATGTTTTTTAATGCGTTGGTTAACACTTTTCCAGCGTGACAAGCTAACAACATTTTCAGGCGTCTGGTCTTCTTTATTTTCTGCTATTTTTTTATCTAAGGTTTGTGCTAAGAGTAAGATACCATCAGGCATTGTAGTGCTATCAATAATGGCAGCATTTTCGTCAACCCAGTGATCAACTTGTGATAAGTCAGCCAAACGCATCACTAAATCGTCGTCAGTCTCTAGCGCACAACGGACCTCTTCCATTGCTTCTTCGCTCAGTTCGGCGTCTAAAAATGCACTCAATATTTCATTGTCTATTTTCATAAGCCTGCTCCTATTTGATAGGGTTTCATCATATCCATTAGTGCAACACGTGCTCGAGATAGCCGACTCATCACCGTACCAACAGGGATCTCCATAGAAGAAGCCACTTCTTTATATGACATGCCTTGAACGGCCACTAAAGATAAAATTGCCCGTTGATCGTCAGGCAAGGTACTCATCGCTTTATTAACGTGTGCCAGCGTTTCTTTGTTGTCAAATTGTTGGTGTTCATTAGCAGTTTGTGGCTCTTGAAGCTCTGGTTTGAGTACCGCATTCTGCCTAACTTTTCGTGACCGATATTCGTCAATCCAAACATTGCGACAAACCTTAAATGCCCACCTAGTTTCGTCTACTCCACTAGGCACACCTTTATTGAGTATTTTCTCTAGCGTGGTTTGTACTAAATCATCTGCATCAGCAGGATTACCCGTTAAAGAGTAGGCAAAGCGTCTTAGCATTGGTAGTATATTTTCTATAGGTTTATTCATTTTTTACTCCTCTCTACTAAGTAGACGTATCTAAAAAATATTTATTCCATAAAAGGAAATTTATTTTTAGTTGAAACGTTTTATTAACGACACACTTATTTTTTAGGCTGAAGACTAACATGAAAACCTTACCACTTACCGCCATATTTATTTCAATTCTTAGTACATCTCTACCGGCACAACAACTCACTAGCGGTGATGTTCTAGGAAATATAACCCTAGTAGATCGCAATTTAGACGATATTAGCCAGCAAATAAAAGTACCACGTAAACTAGCCCCATTTGCGTTAAGTCGCTTACCCAATGTTGATAAATTGACGACTGAGCCACTTACGGCTTTACCTGATTCATTATCAATAGAAACAGTAACAGGAAAAAACCTTTGGTTTGATGTTGAGGTAGAACAGGGATGGCGAGCCGTGAAGGGACAATGGATACTCTTAGCCGACGACCTTAATAAGGCACGCTTAATTGGTCAGGGTGCGGTGATAATCAATGAATCTCGTTATTCTGGTTTGGGCATGACATTGTTACGTTTTAATGTGCCACAAGCTCTCGACTCAAAGAAAGCCTTAATAAATATACTTTCTGCCAAAGCGTCACTGAGTTTAGCTAGAAATCATATTTATCAAACACAAAGTCAAGCCCGTCAGCTTACCGATAAAAAAGTAGTCGGTGAAAAGCTAAAAACTAAAAGCCTATTTAATGCTTGTCAGCTAAAGGTAAAAGTTGGTCTAGTTGATAGTGCAATAGACACAAACCATGATGCTTTTAAGCAGGCAAGTATTACCGCAAAGTCTTTTTTGCCTGCTGAATTAGATGCCTCAGTTCAACACGGTACCGTGATCGCAAGTTTATTGGTTGGTAAGACAGAGCAGTTGGTACCGCTTTTACCACAGGGTCAAATTTACTCGGCAGAAGTATTTTACCAGCAGTCAGATTATGTTCAGGGTGCAACTTTGTCAGCGATGATAGCGGGAATAAATTGGCTAATAGAACAAGAAGTAAAAGTGATCAATATGAGTTTAGCGGGCCCAGATAATAAAATTTTGCAGGCTGTGCTTACTTCGGCCATGGCAAAGGGCGCTTTAATTATTGCTGCAGCCGGTAATGAAGGTCCGGCGGCTCCTCCGATGTTTCCAGCGGCTTATAAAGATGTTATTGCGGTGAGTGCTATTGACCAATTTCAACAACCTTACCGTTGGTCAAATCGCGGTGATTATGTCGATTACTCTGCCTTAGGGGTTAATGTCTTAACGGCACAAAGTGGTCAGCGGGTGGGGCGGGAGTCAGGCACATCGATTGCCGCACCTTACGTAACCGCAGCTTTAGCCTGTTTAATTGCAAAAATTGGCGTCAACAGAAATCAATTATTAGAAAAGCTCAATGAATCAACAATAGATTTGGGTCCTCGCGGTAAGGACCCTATTTATGGTGTCGGCGCGATAGTAAGCCGTTAAAATTGCGCTTTAATCGCTAAAGTCGAAAGGGTTTGAGTGTATGTTTGGCTATCAAGCTCTGAACTGTAGTCGCCATATTCAACGTTGCCAATAACCACTAAATGTTCGTTAACGTTTAACTGCCACTGTCCGTGAAATATATGCCTATGTTCATCTGCTTTTGATTCACGCTGACTAGGGATATCATTATTGCTGACTGCTTGAAAATCTTTCGATTGAAAACGCCAACCGATAGTTGCTTTGTGAGCTAAGCCAAATAATTCAAATTTTTGAGATAACTTAGTGTTAACCCCATAGCCACCATAATTAAACTGTGAGTCTGTTGCCGTTTCTTTATCTGCGCTAAGCCCTAGCATCAGCATAGTGCGACCGTCATTGATAAAGTGAAATAATTCAGTACTTACACCAAAAGTGTTGGCATTTCGGCGAGTTATTACGGCAAAGTCTTTACGCTTTATTTTAAGGCTAGTGCGTAAAAATGTTTGGGGTTGAAGAAAAGTTCCCAAGTAAATACTGGCTTGTTGAAAGGTTAAATATGTCTCGCCAGCTAACTTAGCTTTAGCACCATCATAACGTAGCCCTAAATCTTTTTCCTGCCATTTATAGGTCCCATCAATACTGACTTGATGTAAGGCAAGATCAAAAGAATCTAACTGATGATAATCTTGGTCATTATATCGATATGATGATGTTAACTTTGCTTTATTATTGAACGTCCACAAGCCAGTAACCGCAGCCGTTTTTTGAATGCCACTGTCACCCTGTGAGGAAACTTCATCAAGCTCATCGACACTAAGCGCTGAGTTGTTTATTAAAGCCAAAGAAGCCTCACCACTAAAAGTAAATGTCTCTGGCGTTGCTGCCATCACTTGCATACTAAGGATGCACCCTAAACTGCTCAACATATATTTCATCTTAATTTCCTTAAATAGGATGCGCCAGGGTAACTGGCGCATTTAACAAGTTAGTCAGTAAGATTACAAGCCAATAGCTAAGTCGCTTGCCAAAGTGCTTACCACTTCAGCGGCAGTTGCTGCAGCAATTTCAGCGTTAACCTGCTCAGTAACTACACGACTAATTTGGCTATTCACGTCTTGAGTAATAACACTTTGCGTATCGCTGGTAATTGAATTAACAATATTGGCATTAATACTTTGCTCCAAGACCTGTGTGGTTTGTGCTGCTGCATCTGCAGCGGCAATGTTTTGCAAATCTCCTGACAAACTCTGCGACAGTTGCGAGGAACCAGTTAAAGAAGTGGCGCTATCTAACGCACTGGCATTTTGTAAGCCTCCCGACATATTTTCAAACATGCCTTGCGATAAACTCTGTGACAGCTGCGACGTATTAGCAAAAGACGTTTGGCTATCAAGGTTGGACGCCCTAGCAACCTCTTCAGATTCAGCTAAGTCTTCACCAGGTGTCGCTTCACTCTCTTGGGGAATATCATCTTCTGGTAGCTCTGTTGTGCTTACTTGGGTAAGTGATTGGGTCAGTGATTGGCTCAACGTGGCCGCAACACCAGCGGTTATATTGACAGTGCTTCCCATATTATTTGTTAGGGTCGCAACCATCTGATTATTGCTATCAAAAGCTTTAGCGCTTGTTGCATTAATGCCATGACTGACTTGCTGCTCTGTTGGTTCGCTTTGCGCTGGTTCACTTGGAGCAGAGGCTTGCGGATTGTTGTCTGCGTTATTAGCCGTAACTTGTGTATTACTCGTTGCGGAACTGTCTGAATTTACCGACATTTGTGCTGAATTATCAGTGCTATCAATTCCTTGAGATAATTGAGTATTCTGATTAACTTGGGCGTCTTGATTAATTTGAATCGTGTTTGCTTGTGCAGCACTTACCCAACAACTTAATCCGCTTACTACCAATACTTTTGCAATTTTATTTAATGAAGTCATGTTTGCTTCCTCTAAGGGTTGTTTATGTTAATGACACTTAGATAACGGATGAAGTGAGATATTTATTCCAAGTTTATTTAAATAAAAACACAAATTTAAAGCCTTTGTTTTTTTTAAGTCTGTATATCAATATTTTAGGCTGGCTTTTTGTTTTACTTTTTTTCCTCTACATAGATAAGCAGTAATAACACTGGGGGTTAATACCTAGCGTAAAAGAGGGGAATACCTGATTATTTTTTGTTTGAGAAATGGGCACCCTAGCTAAGTAAATAATTTTCTTACCCATAAAGTGTCCATGAAAGCGAATGATGTTGACTTATATGTTTAATTATCATGCTCATGGTCACAAATAATAAAAGGTGATTACAATGAAGAATACATTAATATCAAGTGCCATTGCTTTTGCACTGACTGTTCCGCTAAGCGTTATATCTAGTCAAGTTCATGCATCAACAAGCGATATCATTACTGGAAGTAATGCTGCTAATAAAATCTTAAATTTTGACGTTGCTGGTGTACCAAACGTTAATCAAATTCAAGATACGGGCCTAAATACTTTAATGAGTTTAAGCGCTGAGCAGGCTCAAGCCATCAGTCACTTTCAAGCAGCTAATCCAAACGCACAGGTAAATATCAATCAAGCAACAGGGACTGTTGATGCTATTACCGGCATGACCGTTAAAACGGCGGGTAACTCTGTTGAGAATATGGCGCGTAATTTCATTACCGACAATCAGCAAATTTTTGAAGGTTTAAGCAATGACCAACTGAAATATAATCGTAATCGCTCTAAAGCGGCATTAGGTGGACAAGTTGTTCGTTTCGATCAAGTTGTCGATGGTATTCTTGTTGATGGCAATGGTTTAGGTGTTGTTATTGATGGTAACAACAACGTTCGCGCCATTATGGGTCCTTATCAAAAAGCCCTTACAGTAGCGGGTCAACCAGGATTGTCTGCTGATGATGCGGTGTTAATGGCAACGCGTAATCTTGTACAATTCCAAAAAAATATCCCCGCAGAGGCTATGTCAATACTAACCCCGGCCTATGAATTAATAGCAGCAGAGCTAGGTGTGTTTAAAACACCAATACCAGAGCTACGCATAGTGCAAACGGCTGATAGCCATAGTTTAGTTTGGCAGTTTTATTACTACTCAACGAATCCTTTTGGCGTATTTAAATACATGGTTGATGCACAAACGGGTGAGATAGTTTACCGTGAAGATCAAGTGCGCACGGCCGAAGAGCCACAACCCACCGATCAATTTGCTGATTATTTTCCGACTTTCCCACCGATCACCAAAGAATTACAAGACTCTTGTGAAATTGTTGATGCAGATGGCGGTTTAACGGGCACACCTGAAGGGTTATTGCGCATTAAATTAAGAAAATTTGATGAAACTAACCGAGTAACAGGTGTTGGTAGTGTATTAACGGGGACTAATGCACTTATTCTTAATGCTTCATCGAGCAAATTGCCATTCGCTCAAGCGGCTTTAGGCACTTATTATTTTGACCAAGACGCTGCACCTCTTTATGGCCGCGTTAATGAACAAGATCATTTTGCTGAGCCTGCACAGCAATTCGACGGTATCAGTCAATTTATATATATCACTAACTTAATGGAATATTTAGACTATTTGCACAAAGATGGTGACGATGTTCATAATAGAGGGTTTGGCAGTGGTAGTTTTCCTGATCAATACCCTAATGAGTCAACGCCTTTAGTAGGTGTCGTTCATATACCTAACGTGTTTATGGCACTAGAAGCTCAAGATATAGACTTTAGTGATCCTGAGCTTTTAAATAAAATAGTAAACTTAGATAATGCTTTTGCTATACCCCTTACACAAGAAATTGGTGGTCAGGAAGTGGTTGTTAACCCAACATTTTATGGTCATGGTTATTACTTTAACAACTTAGCAATAGATTTTAGTGTACCAATGCACGAAGGTACGCATGCGACTATCACACCTATTGCTGGCTTTGAAGGTAGCCCTGAAGGTGGCGCCTTGAACGAAGGGCAAGCCGATTTATGGGCTTATACCATAGGTGAAACACCTGATTTAGGTAGTTACCCGGTTGCAGGTTGTGGGTTAAGAGACTTATTACGCGAAAATGGTACAGATCCTGATTCTTTTGAATATATTCGTAGTGGCCAAAGCCAATTACGTTATTCACAATTAGGAACACGCGGTGACGACTTTGAAGTACACAGAGATGGCGAAATATATGCCGGCGCGATGTGGGACTTACGAGAAATTATGTTAGAGATGTATCCAGCTAACGACTTTGCTCGCCCAGATCCAACAACGGGTGATGCAACACAGTTAACCAGTTTAGGTAAAGAAACGTGGGAACGTATTTTCCTTGGCTCTATGTATATTTTAGGGGTTACTGCGCCAGATACCTTTGTTAAAGCGCGAGATGCGGCATTAACAGCTGACGCTATGCTATATCCAACTGCCTCTGTTGATGCTAAATCTCTAGGTCAACATCATGCTATTATTGAACGTGTATTTGCCGCTCGTGAATTAGGATTAAACGCTTCAGCTCCATTAGGTGGTGTGCAGATGATTTCAACAGCGGTAAGTGACTTTACTGCGGGTCAAAAAGCACCAGCTGCACCACAAAATATTGTAGCGAGTATTACCAACCCAGACACAATAGATGTCACTTGGAATGAAGTAGATAATGCCATTGGCTATCAAATATTAAAGCGTAAAGGTGGCAGCCCAGCTCGTTTATTCGCTGGTGTCCCGGGTCGTGAATATGTCGACGGTGATATAGAAAATAATGGCTATACCCATGTTGAATTTGTAACGGGTGCCAGTTACAGCGATAAAGGACAAGGTTTTGGTCGTGGCGCTGGTCAAGGTATTGATGCTTATGATTATCAATATGTTGTTCGTGCTATTGAAGTTAATGCTTCGGGTCAAGTTGGTTTTTCTGATTTGTCAGGTACGGCGAAAACTAACTTGAAACAAAGAAATGTCACTAAGAAAGTTACCACACGGATCGATAATGTTTCTTTTAGTGAAGGTTCATTTTCTTTTGATAATATCTTAACAAATAATGCTTCGCATGATTTGTTTGGGCCGTTAAAGTTTAATATTGTCTCAATTAGTAGCCCTGATGTAACTGTAGCTAACGCTAAAAGTGGCACAGGTCAAAATGGCGATACTGCGACGTTTATTTATGACGAATCTTTATCATCACAAATGGACTCTTCAGCGATTAACTTTATCTTTAACAACCCGATGGCTGAGATGTTTACCTTTAAAGCTAAAGTGTTTGCTCAGATAGAGAAACCTTCAGTTGCGGCTAATGGTAGCCAAGAACCGATGGATTCATCTGCGGGTGCAGATCGTACCGTGGTTTATCATAATATCTCTGAGCATAAGGGCTTAGTTGCTATTGGCACTACAGACGTAGAAGTTGCTGACGGTGTTGATTATGTTGATGTGGTATTTACTGCAGAGACAAGTGCACAAAGTATTGTTGCAACCTTAACAGCAGATACTGAAGTGGGGGGAGCCATTCCAGATTTGGATTTCTCAATGCTCGACAGTGACGGCAATGTCATGGTTACATCTGGTAACTTAGGTCCTTCAGAGCAGGTAGGTAGTACGGTTGTTGGTGGTGAAAGCTACACTCTACGTGTTAAAGGTTATGCCAATGGTCCAACTCAATTTACTATTGTGTTAGACCAAATGGTACTAAATGAATCAGATGCGAGTACCGAAGCAAGTACTGCTGAGTCTGCTGTAGGTTCTGTGGAGCTAGTTGAGTTTGTAGTAAACCCAGCTAATGGCACGATTATGGTCGTCGAACCTGAAGATGCGAAGTCAGTAACTGCTGCGCCAATGATGGGTACAACAGCGACACTTTAATCATTTACTAAAAAAGTAATAGCCCACTTAGTGATATAAGTGGGCTTTTTTTTGCCTTTTTTTTGCTGAAAGTGTTTTGCCACCCACCAAAAAAATATCTTATTAATTAGCAATCAACGAGAAGAGAAGATACAAATATACTATTTGGAATAAATAGTTCATCCATTATTTAATTATCCATCCTGATGGTCAAGTGGCTACTACTTTTAAGCAGAATTGTTAAGTTAAACAGGCTTCTATTTCATTGTTTGTTATTTGACCACTTAGTCAGTTTATGGCATATTTTACTTTAATGTGATTTTTAATATAAATATTTTATTAAGTTATTCATTAAAATGTCATATTACAGGGAAATAATAGGCATATATAAAACAACAATATAAGGATGTAAAATGGAGTTTAGATACACGGACTTATCTTTTTTTATATTTTCTCTTCTCTCTAATACTGGAAAGTTTTATCCACTTTCTTTATCCACCCTATATTGCTCTCTATCATTGAAAATAATCGTTTCAATTTATTATTTGCACCACCAATTTTTGGTGAAATCTATCTGCGATTATTTCTTAAAATTTTTATCCAAAGAAAAAATATTAATTACGGCAGTAATTATAAAACCTTTATCATTCTAAATTATAGACAATACGTCCAAAAATAAATTAATTACGGTGTGAATGAGTGGTTTACAAAAAGTATTGAATCAAGTGGCTAAG
>NZ_JACGVR010000050.1:0-19330 GCF_014077325.1 Colwellia sp. BRX8-5 | reverse complement strand
CTTTTTGTCTAGCGACAATAGCACTGTGGCACCACCTGATCCCATTCCGAACTCAGAAGTGAAACGCAGTAGCGCCGATGGTAGTGTGGGAGTTCCCATGTGAGAGTAGGACATTGCTAGGCTTCCAATTAGAAAAACCCGTAGCTGATGCTACGGGTTTTTTGCTTTCTGGCGTTTAAAAAAGACAAAACCCATAACTAGCATGCACTAATAACAAAAGTAGTGTGACTTATGTTTCGACATGCCCATGTGAGAATAGGACATTGCTAAGCTCCTATTTAGGTCGCTCTTTGCCATCCTTGGCAACGCGACATTAGTATATCCATACACGTCAAAAACCCGTTACTAACGTAACGGGTTTTTTGCTTTCTGGCGTTTGAAAATACACCATTTATAACTAATTGAGCAGTAGCGCCAACGGTAGTGTGACTTATGTCCGACATGCCCATGTGAGAGTAGGACATTCTCCGCTTCTAATTAGGTCGCTCTTTGCCATCCTTGGCAACGCGACATTAGTATATCCCTACACGTCAGAAACTCGTAGCTGATGCTACGGGTTTTTTGCTTTCTGATGTTTGAAAATAGAGGTTAAATTTTCATGAAAATAATAATTTAATAATTAAGCTCTTAGCAACAAGGCGTGTTTATTAGCTAGGTAACTCAGAGGTTAGTACCCAATAGTAATTTAGCTCTTTCATTTTATTGACGAAATCATCAAATTTTAAAGGCTTAGTAATATAGCCACTAGCACCTAAGCTATAACATTCCTCTATTTCGGGTGCAGTGCTTGACGTACTTATCATCACCACAGGAATACCAGACAGGGCTGGATCGGCTTTGATTATTTTTAACGTTTCTATACCGCCTTGTCTTGGCATTCTAATATCGAGAAAGATAATATCTGGACGTGTAAATTGACTACTATCTTCAAAGGGGGCTTCATTTCTCAAGTAAGCAACCGCTTGTTCTCCATCCATAACATGCGCGATTGTATTTTTAATATTAAAATCACTAAAAGCATCCATCATCAGTTCTGCATGATCAATATTGTCTTCAACCATTAAGGCTGAAATTGCTTTAAGATTATCCATAATTTTTCCCTGTCTGTTTAGCGATACTAAAACGATTTAACCAGCTTGTTTAGCTATTACTTTGACTTTCTTAAACTTCAAGGTAAATAAACTTCCTACACCTAATGCAGATTTCGCTTCTATACTGCCTCTATGATGTTCAATAATGCGTTTAACAATACTTAAGCCTAATCCTGAGCCTGAGAATTTTTTACCATTAACTAGTCGGTTAAACGGCGAGAATATTTTATCAACGTGTATTGGATTGAAACCGATACCATTGTCTTGCAATGATACTTCAATATAATTACCGGTATCGTTCATGACTATGTCGATAATTGGTAAGTTATTATTAAATTTTATGCTGTTAGCAATTAGATTTTGAAACAAGAGTTGTAACAAAGCCATGTTACCTGAGATATTAGCCAGCTCATCCGGTATATTCACTTTAAAATCAGCTTTTATTGTATCTTTAAGTGAGGTTACCGCTTTAGTAATAACCAGCTTTAAGTTAACTGTTTCGAATACTTGATTTGCATAGCCTACAGATAAGTAACTTTGTAAGTCTGATACTAAGCTATGTACATCCGTCGTACTTTTCTCAAGGTAGTCGAACCATTTTAATTCATTGGGTGTACAGTCTATCCTTGAGGTTAAATCGGCTTTTAATGCCTTAGATACTCCCATAATACGACTAATATGACCATTGAAATCATGAGATAAGCTAGCACAAAATGCTTGCATGTCTTGATTATATCCAGCAAATTCTTGTTGGTGCCTAAATCTCTCGATAGCATAACAACATGTTTTATATAGTAATTGCGGTGTTAATTCGTCTTTGGATAAATAGTCTTGAACACCTTTGTTGAGCAATGATTGTGCAATTTCAATACTATTTACTGAAGTTAATATCACCATTGGCAAGGGATTAGTTTGTAAACTTAACCACAGTACAGTTTCGCTTATAGTTGAATCAGGAAGTTGTAAGTCACATAGACATATATCAAAGTGTTCCGAGGAAAGTCTTGCAGCACCTGTTGATAAAGTTTCTGACCTTACGACATGAGCATGTATTTCTGTGATGGACGCGAAAGCATCTTCAATAATCTCAAAATGATCAGGGTTGTCCTCTATTACCATTACTTTCATGATATGTGTTCTCCTATGTCATTAATGAAATGCGAATACATCCATGAAAATTAGACATTATCAACTTAGGTTGCTAATGTAAATGTGTATCAATTGTATTGTTGATTTTCACAAATGGTTATGGATTGCCTTGTGTTTAAAAGCAGATGTTCATACCAGGATGGGTATTAAATGAGAATTTTAATTGTTGATGACGATGAAATTGATAGTGCGCTGGTAAAAAGAGCGTTGAGTACATCTTTACAAAATAGTTACGAAGTGAAAGAGGCTGACTCTGTCGCCAAAGGTCTTGCCTTAATTGAAGCAGAAACCTTTGATGTTATTTTACTTGATTATCATATGCCTGAAGTTAATGGTATTGAAATGATTATCGACATTCGCTCTCGCCCTAATCTTGGCAATACCGCTATTATTGTTATCAGTGCAGCACAAGACAGTTCAATTGCGTTGAACTGTATTGAAGCTGGAGCACAAGACTTTATCACTAAAATTGACATTTCATATGTCAAACTCCATCAAGCGATTATACATTCGAAGAAACGCTTTGAAATGGAGCAGCGAATGCATGAAAGCTACTTAGCTTTAAAAAACATGGCTGAAACAGATCAACTAACGGGTCTACATAATCGCTATTATTTTGATGAAACCCTTAAGTTTATGATCGCTAACAGTGACCGTTCAAAACTATCTGTCGGTATGCTAGCCTTAGATTTAGACGACTTTAAACATGTTAATGACTCACTAGGACATCATGCAGGAGATCAATTACTGGTCGATTTGGTTGGCAGAGTTAAAGAATGCTTAAGGATCAATGATGGTTTCGCTCGACTAGGTGGCGACGAATTTGCTATTACCTTAGCCAATGTCCATTCTGTTGAAGAAGTTAACATGATCGCCAATCGTATTTTAACTTCATTTCAAAAGCCATTTTTAATCGAAGGCCATCGTATTAAGTGTACTATTAGCATGGGGGCTGCCTTATACCCAAACGATGCGGATAGCCGAGTACAATTGGTAAAGTGCGCTGACATCGCGATGTACAGAGCAAAACAAAATGGTAAAAACGCTTTAAGATTCTATGAATCTCATTATCAAAATGAATTTAATCGCCGTTTTTTGATTCAAAGTGAAATGACGGAAATCCTGCGTAAATCATCGTTTAGACTATTTTATCAACCGGTATTTTGTGCACATAACGATCAAATTACCGGGGTTGAAGCCCTTATTAGATGGCCTGATTCAGCGAAGTCATATACGCCTGATGAATTTATTCCTGTTGCTGAAGAAACACGATTGATTCATGATCTCGGTCAATGGGTACTTACCACCGCGTTAACTGACTTAGCATCATGGCAAAGACGATTTGCCGATAATTTCTCTATGGCCATCAATATCTCAGCCTTACAATTGCAAGATCCTCAATTACCTAAAAAAATAAAAGATGAAACGGCACGGCACGGAGTCTTACCTAGTACCATCATCTTAGAAATCACTGAAACAGCACTTTTAGAAGACGATGAAGTTACGCGAGCAACACTTCATTCATTATCATCTCATGGTTTTCAAATAGCATTAGATGATTTTGGTATGGGGTTTTCTTCTATTGCTCATTTAAATAACTTCCCTATTGATATCGTTAAACTCGATAAGTCGTTACAAAACAAGGAGCCAAACGTTAACAATAAAAAAAGCTTGCTTGAAGCCGTTACTATTATGCTTAAGCTTCTTGATTTCATTGTTGTTGCTGAAGGTATAGAAACAGAGAGTCAATTATTAGTTTGTCATGAACTTAAAATAGATAAGATACAAGGTTATTTATTGGGTAAGCCTATGCCAGCACCTATGTTAGAAGAAAAGTTGCTTGCACAGAGCGCATAACTTAATGGTTTTATATATCACTTAATCCTTAGGTATAAATTGATATAAGTGGAGCGAGAAATCGATGATATCAGCTTTAATACCCGAGAATGAACTCGCTCGTTTGGCAGCATTAGATGAGTATAATATTTTAGATACGCCATCTGAGCTAGCCTATGATCAGCTAACCGAGCTTGTCTCCAGTGTCTGTGGTACTCCTATTGTGCTAATTTCTTTTATCGACGAAAAGCGACAATGGTTTAAGTCTCATTTTGGACTTGAAGTAGAAGAGACTCCCCGCGACATTGCCTTTTGTGCGCATGCTATTCATCAGGATGATGTCTTTGAAATACAAGACAGTCGTAAAGATAAGCGTTTTCATGATAACCCTTTAGTAACCGGACCCGCTCAAGTTATTTTTTATGCAGGTGCTCCATTGATAACACCTGAAGGTCTAAGGCTGGGGACTTTATGTGCCATCGACAACAAACCGTCACAATTGACCGATATTCAAAAAAAACAGTTAACCATTATTGCTCAGCAAGTTGTTGCCCATTTAGAGCTCAAGAAAGTGGCAGGTATCAAAGATAATCTTGTTTCGAAGTCACTGTCATTAACGAGTAACTTAGTGGCAAAAAATAAGGAACTTGAACAGTTTGTTTTTGCGGTATCACATGACTTGAAATCACCTTTGGTCACTATTAATGGCTTTACGTCTACGTTAGCGAAAGAGTTATTGGCTCACACTACTGAAAAACAGCAGCACCGTTTTAGCAGAATCCTTAAAAATGTTAAGCATATGGAGGATCTGCTGACTAATTTACTTGAGCTTTCTAGAGTCATGAAAGGGGATATCACTAAAGAACCTTATGATGTAACTGGCCAGATTGAAAAAAGTTGGCAGAGATTGTTAACTAAGAACAGAATATTGAACGCTGAGCTTATATTAACTAAACCCTTACACTCCATTTTGACTCATCAGCCACTTTTTTCACAATGTATCGATAACTTATTAAAAAATGCCTTGCAATATCGGAGTGTTGAGCGGAATCTACAAGTAAAAATTCATACTGAAGTATCAGATACAGCGATTTCTTTATTTATCCGCGACAATGGTTTAGGTATCGAAAAGAAAGATCACGCACGTGTTTTTGATGTTTTTGAGCAGATTGTTGAAGGTGATGGAACTGGAATTGGCTTGACTATTGTTAAGGCCGTAATGGAAAAACACAGCGGTTTAGTGACTCTAGCCTCTGGATTAGATCAAGGATGTTGTTTTGAATTGCATTTTCCAAAAATATAAATATAAATATAATCCACTAAATAATCCACATTAGGAATACCCATGAACGAATGGTTACAGCAATTTGCTAACCCCAATTTTATGCCGCACGGACATTGCTACCTTTGGCGACCTGATATCTTATGGACCCATGTTATTTCTGATATCACTATAGGTGTAGCCTATTATCTGATCACTATTATTTTGGGTATATTACTCTACAAGAGAAAAGAAAGTGTGCCATATAAAGATATATTTGCCTTATTTATGGCGTTTATTTTCTTTTGTGGTACCACCCATTTTGTCGCTATTTATGTAACTTGGTACCCCGCTTATGAGTACCAAGGCTGGATAAAAGCCTTAACCGCTTTTACTTCTATTTTGACTGCCATTGTTTTAGCACCAAAATTACCCGATCTTATTCAATTACCGGGTGTCGAAATTAAATATCATAAGGCACTTAAGGAAGTTGAGGCGTTAAAACATAAAAATGCCCAAATGAGTTCAGTTTATTCTGCAACACTCGACCGAGAAGAACGCGTCATCGAATTAAAAAAAGAAGTTAATTCCCTAATGGTCGAACTTAAGCGAGAGCACGTCTACGATGTTTAACTTCGCCACCTTGTCTATATTAAATTTTTATTGCACATTCGCTTTTATGTGGGATATCGATGAATTCTAAGAATTCGGTATTAACTGCGCTACTATTATTCTTCATCACACTAGAAGTACTTATTGCACTCGATTACAAATCGAAACAAAAAGACATGCGTGAGCAACGTGTTTCGGTATATTCGGCTATTATCGAAATGCAAAGTCAGATTGGTTATGTTGGTTTAATACATAATTTTAAAAATGCGATCTTACGGCCCAATGAACCGCACTATCGGGCTGATGCTTTTGAAAACTACCGTAAAGCAAACATCCAATTAGATAAACTAGAAGTACAAGGCGCGTTAATTCTCGGGCAACTTAACATGTTAGCGGTAAGAGACATGCTGGTGGCTTATAAGGAAAGGTTATCTTTGTTACCAGCCTTAACTGAAAAAAATATGAGCATAAGTGAAGTTGATAATTATTTGCGTTATGACGATGAGCCTTCTCATATTGAAATAAAAGTTGTTGCAGATAAGATTGCGATTTTACTTGAAGATAAGATGTCAGACTTACTTCATCACAGCCTTAAATCTGGCTTTATTGTGCTAGTTGCTTTGTTATTGACCTTAGTCGTCATTATACGTTTTTTCTTTAAAGATCAGCAAAAGGCACTCGCGCAAAGTACTATGTTAAACATCAAGATGGAAGGGCATAAAGTTGATATGGCTCGTTCGCAAGCCATCTTATTGAGTATGATGGAAGATGTTGAAAAAGAAAGACGCCAAGCGATTAAACTCAACAAGAAATTAGTTAATAAGAACAAAGAGATGGAACAGTTTATCTATACAGTTTCACACGATCTAAAATCGCCATTAGTCACCATTTCCGCTTTTAGTCATAAATTACAATTAGAAATTGTTGATAAGTTGACCGAAAAGCAAGCATATCGGCTGAGTCGCATCATCGAAAATGTTGATAACATGGAAAGGGTATTAACCGATTTACTTGATTTATCTCGTATTGTCCAACAAGCTATAGAAACCTCTGAGATTAATGTTAAGCAAGTAGTAGAACAACAAAGTGCGGTATTAGAAGAGGGACTTCTCAAAGCCAATGCTACTATTAACTTAGCTGACAATTTACATACCATAAATGCCAATGAACGCTTGGTGTCTGAGGGGATACTGAATTTACTTAGCAATGCTATACGCTATCGAGATCCAGCGACTCCTTTGCTTATTGACATATTTACCAGTCAAACAAAATTATCGACAACAATTCATATAAAGGACAACGGTATAGGTATCGACTCAAAATACCATAAGTTAATTTTTGGTATCTTTGAAAAGCTTTCCGCAACAAAAGGTACTGGCGTTGGCTTAACGATTGTTAAAACAATAATGGATAAGCATAACGGCAAGGTGCTACTTACTTCGGCGCTGGGCGAAGGATGTTGTTTTTCTCTTGAATTTCCTAACGATGTCAAAGGTAATCATAAAACAGTGAATTAACACTGATAATGGATTCAGGATATTGCTCACACTAACTGTAGTGGGTTATTATTTATCTAATATCATTTATTTTTTTTACTAAAAAGCCGCGTTACTTATCAAGTAAACGCGGCTTTATTTTTTGGGTAGATAATATTACTTTTTCTTTTTACCAAATGGTTGCTTTGGCTTTCTATCATCAAACTGGTTTTCAGAGAAACGTGTTAAGCCTTGCTTACTTTTCTCAGCAGCAGAGCTTGTTGACGGCTTCTTGCCATAAGCTGTCTTAGTCGTTACTGGCTTTTTGCCAAAGGTGGTTTTATTGCCTTTAGCATTATTTTTTCCTTTACCGTTATTCTTATAGTGTTGCTGCTCTTTCTCGCCACGGGTTTCGTTGGGTACCAGACAGCCCGGTTTCGAACCAATTAGCGTTTTTCCTAAGCCCATTTTAGTAAAAGCTTGGCGAAGCATCGGCCAGTTAGCCGGATCATGATAACGTAATATAGCTTTATGTAAGCGACGCTGAATAGTGCCTTTAGGTACGGCGACACTCTTGCTGTTTTTATTTACATTTCGCAGTGAATCTATTTCAGTGTGGTACAAAGTGGTGGCATTGGCTAAAGGTGATGGATAAAAGTTTTGAACTTGGTCTAATTTAAAATCATTACTTTTTAACCAAAGTGCTAAGTTAACCATATCACGATCTGTTGTGCCTGGATGTGCAGAAATAAAGTATGGAATTAAATATTGTTTTTTACCGGCTAACTTAGAGTAATGATCAAACATTTCTTTAAATTTATCATAGCTGCCCATACCTGGCTTCATCATGCTATTTAAAGGACCTTCTTCAGTATGCTCTGGGGCTATTTTTAAGTAACCTCCAACATGATGTGTCGCTAGTTCTTTGACATATTCCGGATCTTGAATCGCTAAATCGTACCTAACGCCTGATGCGATTAATACTTTTTTGATGCCAGGTATTTTTCTTGCAGCACGATATAGCTCAATAGTAGGTGTATGATCTGTATCTAAATGACCACATATTGTGGGCCATACACAAGAGGGTTTACGACAGGTTGCCTCAGCTTTTTCGCTTTTACAATTTAGCTGATACATATTGGCGGTAGGACCACCCAAGTCAGATATTACGCCGGTAAATCCTGGTACTTTTAGTTGAATATCTTTTATTTCATTGAGTATCGATTCTTGTGAACGACTCTGAATAATTCTGCCTTCATGCTCTGTTATCGAACAAAAAGTACAACCACCAAAACAACCACGCATGATGTTAACTGACGTTTTTATCATGTCATAGGCAGGGATTTTTGCATCACCGTAACTTGGGTGCGGTACTCGGGCATAAGGTAAGCCAAATACACCATCCATTTCACTTTCTGTTAAGGGGGTTGCGGGTGGATTTAACCAAATAAGTCTGCTGCCATGACGCTGTACTAGAGGTTTAGCAGAAGTAGGGTTTACTTCCTGGTGAAAAATACGTGAAGCATGGGCATACAATACTTTATTATCACGTACTTGTTCGAAAGTAGGTAAGTTAATATAAGTCGTTTCCCAAGGCTTCTTTTTATCGGCCCAAGATTTATTTTTATGTTGCTCTGCCCGATGCGGTGTCAGTTCAATCACTTGTGCTGTTTTGGTTATATCAGTGTCGGTGTTTTTAGCCGCAGCATCTGCTTCTGCACTGTTCTCAGAACAATCAGTAGAGGTGATTTCTTGATAAGGACTGATTATTGGGTCTATTTTACCGGGTTTATCTATCGAACGAGAGTCGATACCTTTCCAGTTGGGTAATACTTGGTTAGCAAGAAAAGCACTACCGCGAACATCGGTGATATTTTTAACTTCCTCACCATTTGCAATACGGTGGGCAATTTCAATTAAGGGGCGTTCGGCATTACCGTAGACGAGAATATCTGCTTTTGAATCAAATAATACCGATTGACGTACTTTATCTGTCCAGTAATCGTAGTGGGCAATGCGACGTAAACTTGCTTCGATGCCGCCAATAATTACCGGCACACCTTTATAAGCTTCTTTACAGCGCTGAGTATATGCAGTTACTGCTCTGTCTGGACGTTTGCCGCCTTCATCATTTGGCGTGTAGGCATCGTCATGACGCATACGACGTTCAGCAGTATAACGATTGATCATTGAATCCATATTTCCGGCTGTAACGCCAAAAAATAGATTAGGTTGTCCTAACTCCATAAAGGCATCTTTGTTATGCCATGCAGGTTGGGCGATAATACCAACACGAAACCCTTGCGACTCTAACATCCGACCAATAATTGCCATTCCAAAACTTGGATGGTCAACATAAGCATCGCCAGTTACTAAAATAATATCACAAGAATCCCAACCAAGAGTGTCCATCTCACTTCGAGACATAGGTAAAAACGGCGCTGTTCCATAGCATTCAGCCCAGTATTTTGGGTATTCGAACAATGAGGTTTTTACTTGTGTGAGCATAATTTGGCCTAGGATTGTGTAAGTAAGATTTTATTGTCGCTGGTCAATACAAAAAACAATAATTTGTTGTATAGAACAAGGCGCGCGATTATAGCAAATTATCATTTTAATTGTATCCTTTATTGATGCATGGGCATGATTTAAAAAGCCTCCTTACATTATGACGCAACTTTATTGCGGTTGGTCGCATAAGATTACACTTTGCCGCCAGTTAAATTTACTATTTGATTGTATAAATTTATCGGGTTGAGTATAACTAACTATCTGATGTCCACTCTCAAAATTCACGATTAAAATAAGTCTCTTACCTATGAAAATAAAAATATTAACCGCTGCTATAAGTTTATCTTTAGTTGCCTGTGTAACAACAACGGCTGATCAATCGGCTGAAAACATTTTAGATGATAACTACAGCAATAAATCTGTGGCGGTCGCTAAAGAAGTAAAGACAATCGCTATTGCTAAAGCCGTTGCCCCAAAAGAGTCTACGTCAGCAAATAACGACTTATTAATCACCTTAGAACAAATTATGTCTGACCCAGATTGGATGGGGCGTTCACCACAAAGTTGGTATTGGGGTGATGATAATCAGACTATTTTCTACAAACAAAAACGTGCGGGTAGTCCACTAAGTGATTTATACCGCCAAGCGACGTTGGACAAGGAAGCAGAAAAAGTTAAATTAGCGCAAATGCATGTGGTCAGTGATAGAAATGCACAGCGAAATAAAGCCAATACGCATGAAGTTTACACTTTTGAAGGCAATGTTTTTGTTAAAGAGCTGGCGAGTTTAGATGTTCAACAACTGACTTATACGTCAGCTTATGAATATTCAACGATGTTTTTAAATAATGGTAATGTCGCTTACCGAGTTGGCAACAAATTTTTTGAACATGACTTATCCAGTAATAAAATTATTGAATTAGCTAATTTACAATTAAAAAAAGATCCTAAAGACAGTGAGGAGAGTCAGAGCTATATTGCCAGTGAACAACATGACTTAATCGCTTATGTTGCCTTGAAAAAAAGAAATAGCGAACTGCGAAAGAATCAACAAGAAAAACTCAAAGCGCAAAACGCTACACTGACTAAGAGTGACTTCTATTTAGGGGATAATAAACGTATCAATCACGCGAGTCTATCGCCCAACGGTGATAAGCTTATTGTCAGTATTAGTAGCGGTGAATCAAGCCAAGCTGATAGTGATATTATGCCTAACTATATTGCCGATGATGGTCATATAAAAGCGGAAAAGGTCCGTCAGCGTGTTGCTGATAATCGTCAATATAATGATGAGCTTTTTTTACTTGATTTAAAGTCAGGTCAACAATTCCCGCTTTCTTACGACGTTTTACCCGGCGCTGATGAAGATGTACTTGCCAGTGTAAAAACTGAGAACTATCAACGTGAAGGTAAGGTTTATCAGTCGCAAAAATCACCCCGTAATATTCATGTTATGCAAGCTAACTCCCCTATTCAATGGCACGAAAACGGTAAACAAGTTGCAGTATTACTAGAAGCATGGGACAACAAAGACCGTTGGTTAACAACAGTTAATTTAATGGAGAATAAGCTAGAGAGCCAACATCGCTTACATGATGATGCTTGGATCAACTGGAGCTTTAATGAGTTTGGTTGGTTAAAAGGTGACAATACCTTGTACTACCTCTCAGAAGAAACTGGCTATTCTCATCTTTACAGTAAAAACTTAGCAGGTAAAGCCAAACAACTCACCCGTGGTCAATTTGAAATCAGTGATGTGAGCCTAACGCAAGATAAGTCGCGTTTTGTCTTTAAAGCGAATAAAAAACACCCTGGTATTTACGAAATCTATCAAGTAGATATAAAATCTGGTCAGTTTAGTGCTTTAACTGATTTAGGCGGTATGAATGACTATGCATTAAGCCCAGATGATTCAACTTTATTAATTGAACATTCAACAGTAGCCATGCCTCCAGAGCTTTATGTAAAAGCACTTAAAGATGATGCTACGGCGATACGCTTAACTCATACGGTCTCTGAAAAATTCTTAAGTATGCCTTGGACTGCGCCAAGTGTGGTTGCTGTGCCTTCTTCGTATCAAGATGAACCTGTTTATTCTCGTGTTTATTTACCAAAAGACTATGATAAAACGGCTGATAAAAATCGTGCGGTAATGTTTAGTCATGGCGCTGGCTATCTACAAAACTCACATTTAGGTTGGTCTGGGTATTTTAGAGAATACATGTTCCATAGTATGTTAGTGCAACAAGGTTATGTCGTTATTGATATGGATTATCGTGCTTCTGCAGGATACGGGCGCGATTGGCGAACAGCTATCTATCGCCACATGGGCAAACCTGAAGTACAAGATATGCGTGATGGCGTAAACTGGTTAGTTGATAATGCTAATGTTGACCGTCAACGTATTGGTACTTATGGCGGTTCATATGGCGGCTTTCTTACCTTAATGTCTATGTTCACTCAGCCTGATTTATTTCAGTCAGGTTCGGCACTGCGCTTAGTCTCTGACTGGGCCTATTATAATCATGGTTATACCTCAAATATTTTGAACACCCCTGGCGATGACGCTATTGCTTATGAGAGAAGTTCACCTATTTATTTCGCTGAGGGATTAGAAAAACCCTTATTAATTAATGCGCCAATGGTCGACGACAATGTCTTTTTTCAAGATACCGTACGTTTAGTGCAACGTTTGATTGAGTTAGAAAAGCAAAACTTCGAAACGGCTATTTATCCAGTCGAACCTCATGGTTTTGTCCAACCAAGTTCTTGGTTAAATGAATATAGACGTATCTATAAGTTATTTGAAAATACCTTGTAACTTATGTAAAGCTTGCAAGACTAAAGGGTTACCTTTCTTATGAATTAAGAGCGCTAACCTTTTTTTTTGACGAAGAAAAGAACGACACTCTACTCAGTGAAATAAAATGGTTACAGGAAGATGAAACTAATATTTGTGATGTTATTTTATCTCGATTTTATTGTAAATGCTCAGGCTAAAGCGGTTGTAAAGTCAGTTTGGGGAGCATAACTATTTCCCTTATGCCATTATCGAAAAGGGAAGATTAGAGTCAAGTATCATAAAAGATATTCATGATGCTATTACTGAAAAATTGAGCAGTCTGAGCAATATAAAATTTCAAGCTCAGTGATAAGTGAGCATAATATCCTTAGCGCACTTTCAGCTAATTCTAATATATCGATAAAACAATATAGTAAGACATTAATCGCGTTGAAAAAAGCAGGTGTTATCGACGATTTTTTAAGAAAAATCAGTCTTTACCTTAATGTTTTTTTTAGTGAAAATGATTTAATAGCCATTAAAAATAATATGGCAAGCACACCACCTAATGCCCCCCATAAATGAGCATTTATTGCTACGTTAGCGCCAATCAAGTCAGCGACGTCTTCACTTGCGCCATAATATTGTTCGTGAGCTATCTTTAAAATTACTCCAATAAGTAATAAGTAACCGGTGCGCTCTTTTGCTTTTATATCCTCAATAGCGCCCCAAATAAACAAGCCATGTAAAATACCGGATAAACCCACGTATTGTTCAATGTTTGGCGAAAACCAATGGATGCCAGCAGCACAAATAACAGCACTTATCATAAACACAATCAGATAACTTTTAATGGTGTAGAAATGACCATGTAAAGCCCACAACATAATAACCGCTGCACTATTCAACAGGAAATGGGCACCATTGGTGTGAAAAAAATGTCCGCTAAATACCCGCCAAACTTGGCCTTGTGTGACTAAACTGCGTTGATAAACAAAAAAACCACTTAAACTACTATCAAATATAAAAGCAACCAGTGAAATAATCAGAACTATGGCGGGAACCGTTACTTGTTGAACAGAAATTGGAAAAGCAGAAAGTGACAATCGCATTAAAATAGGCTTATAAACAAAGAGTAAAATATATTTTACTGCATTTTAGATGTTTTTTATATTGAAAATATTCTTAACGTTTAATGGTGAACAGCGTAGACTCATCGTTAATAATTATCTGTTAAGCCCAAATTAATGACCCGAGCATACTGCTTACAATGCGAACGTCCTGAAAAATCTTGTCTATGTCATTTAGTCACATCGGTTGATAATGATATTCATATCGTGATTTTACAACATCCATTAGAAGTTAAACAAAGTAAAGGCAGTGTAACCTTATTACATCAGTCATTAAAAAATAGCCAAGTTATTGTGGGTGAAAATTTTACTGACAATATAGAAGTACAAAGACTATTAGAGCATTATCATCAACAATGTGCTGTTTTATATCCGGCTAATGATGCCGTTGTTTTAAGTGTCAATAATAGTAATATAACAACACCTAAGTGTTTGTTTATCTTAGACGGCACTTGGAAAAAAGCGTATAAAATGTTTATGAGCAACACTTGGCTGCAACAACTGCCGCATTTTACTTTGGAGAATGATATTGTTGGACAATATCGAATTCGAAAAACAACTAAAAAGCACGCTCTGTCATCACTAGAGGCTTGTTGCTATGCGCTTAGTGTTTTAGAACACCAACGCGATGGAGAAAATAAGTATCAAGCAGTATTGGCAAGCTTTGTAGAATTTAATCATTTTCAGTTATCGTTTAACCCAAACTAGTTTATGTGTTTTTAAGGAAAACTATGTCTCGAATCCCACTATTTCAGCGTTTAAGTATGGTAACGCTATCACTGGTACTTACCTTTACTAGTCAAGCCGAAATAATAAAACAGCAAGAAGACCGTGAACCCGAAGCTGCTACTGGTGTTATCCATAAACAAGCAGTTACCAGCAAAGACTTTATGATCGCGGCAGCTAATCCTTATGCTAGCCAAGTTGGTTTCAACATCCTAAAAAAAGGAGGCAGTGCCATCGATGCGGCGATTGCTGTGCAACTGGTATTGACCTTAGTTGAACCGCAATCTTCAGGGATCGGTGGTGGTGCTTTTATTTTGCATTGGGATAAAAAGGAACAATTCTTAACGACTTTTGATGGTCGCGAAACTGCGCCAAAATTGGCAACGGCTGAGCTGTTTTTAGATGATAAAGGTAAAGCCATTTCTTGGATTAAAGCCGTTGTTGGTGGTCGTTCTGTTGGTGTTCCTGGTGTGTTGTCAGCACTAAAACAAGCGCATCAACAATATGGGGTGCTTGCTTGGTCAGAATTGTTTGTCGAAGCGATTGAGCTTGCCGAGCAAGGTTTTATTGTTTCTCCACGGCTCGAAAAACTAGTCTCAATGCAGTTTAATCCAGGCATTAGCCAACTTCCTGAAATAAAGAATTATTTCTTCCCTAATAATATTGCCATAAAAGCCGGTGATCGTTTAAAAAACAAAAAGCTTGCTGCTGTTTATAGAAGTATTGCTAAAGATGGACTTAAACCTTTTTATCATGGTTGGATAGCGGAAAAAATTGTTGATGCGGTGCAAAATTCTATCATAGCGCCAGGTAGGCTTACTCTGCAAGATATGGCACATTATCAGCCTAAACAACGACCTGCTGTTTGTGGTAGTTATCGCGACTTTAATATTTGTGGTATGGCACCTCCTAGTTCTGGCGGTGTTGCGGTTATTCAACTGCTTGCCCAACTTCAACCTTACGACTTTGCGAAAGAAAGCCCCAACAGTTTAACGGCCGTACATTTACTTACACAAAGTTCTCGTTTAGCCTTTGCCGATCGAGAACGATATATTGCCGACAGCGACTTTGTTAATGTACCTGTTGCGGGGCTAATATCTCCTAACTATTTAGCAAAACGCTCGAAATTAATTAATATTGATAAGGATATGGGAACAGCGCGAGCTGGTTTCCCGCAGGGCGCTTTAGCACAAGCAGACGATCTTGCTTTAGAGTTACCATCAACCAGTCATATTTCAATTGTTGATAAGCAAGGAAATGCGATATCAATGACGACCAGTGTTGAAATGGCTTTTGGTTCAGCGGTGATGGTGGAAGGCTTTATTTTAAACAATCAATTAACCGATTTTTCATTGGCGCCAAAAGTAAATGGGCAATGGGTAGCAAATCGCTTAGAGCCACTAAAGCGACCTAGAAGCTCCATGGCTCCTACGATGGTATTTAACCAAGATAATTCATTAAAACTTGTTGTGGGTTCACCAGGCGGTAGTCGGATTATAAACTATGTTGCGCAAGCCATTGTTGGTGTAATTGATTGGCAGTTAGACCCTCAAACGGCAATAAATTTACCAAAAGTAACCAATCGTAATAAGGTGACCACCTTAGAAAAAGGCACGAATATTGAATTATTAAAGCCAGCTTTAGAAGCCAAGGGACATAAAGTTATCGTTAGAGATTTAAATAGTGGTCTTCATGCAATTGAAGTGACAGAGCAGGGATTAATTGGCGGTGCAGATCCGCGCAGAGAAGGGGTTGTCTTAGGTTTATAAATCATTTTTTGACCTATCTTTTTTAGGATAGGTCAAAAGTGTATTTTAAAACATAGACTAATTTAGAAAGGGTCTTTTAATATTTTATCAATAACCCAATCGCCATCTATTTGAATAAGAGATAAGCGCTTAACGTCTTTCAAACGATTATTATCGTAAATACCATCAAAATAAACAGTAATTACCGCTGCGTCTTTGAACTGCTCACGAACTTTTACACCGCTGTCATCAGGCGATGCAACCACTGAATCGTAAGACATATTAAATAAATGGCGGCCAACAGCTTTGGGTGACTTGTAATGTAAGATAATTCGAGACAATTGTGGGCTACAAACTTTGGCTGCTTTCTTCACATTTTTTTCATTATAAAGTGCATCAAAAAAAGCGATAGCTACAACTTCAGGACTTTCTGAAGTTTTAATGTCTCCACTTTCTTCGTCACCACATGCAGTAAGTAGAAGAGTAAATGAGATAATGATTAATTTTAAATAGTTCATAAGCTGTAAGTATTACCTGGAAAGTATCCTTATATACTACCTGAAATTATTAACTGATTAGTATTAAATATTATAAAAATTCAAATAATATTGAAATTTTATAGAGTAAGCCCAATATATAAACTATCAACGGGTCCTTAGGAGTAACAATTGCAAAATATCATTTTGAACTTTATTTTGTTCATCAGCTCTTTAGTATCCGTTAATGCTGTTATCTCAGTTCCTTTGTCATCTGTGATTAGCAACGATACTCAACAAGTAGAATACATAGAGTATTGTGCTGAAGCCCCCTTACTTATATTACAAAAAACACGTGAAGTTCAGCTATATAAGGCATTAAATGCTCTAAGTATGAGTGGAACTTACTTATATTCGGATTTGTTTCATGACGCTTTTGATTTACATCATGACTCCCTCATACTTGTCGATACACAGATAAGTAGGCAAAAATATAAAATTCAAAAGCAAACCTTTCAAAAGTCTGTGGTAACTATTCATCTACAATTCATTAAAACGCTTTATCAAGTTGAAAGTGAAAACCTCATCGCGTAATCGATTATTTTAATAAATATCCGTTTAATCATTTCATTGATTAAACCTTTTAAATAATTTGATTGAGTGCTCTATGGAAAATTTCTTTACGTATGATTTATATCTGGCGTTAGCGCCATGGTTAGTTTTTGCTGTGCTATCAGTATTGGCGATAATATTAATGAAGCTTGCTAAAAAACGCCGTGGTATAGCGATTGCCTTTGCTGTTTTTGTGCAAATGTTTTCTCCAGATCCTTTTGTGGAGAAAGCGATTGCTATGGTGGTTTCTGAAAAAAGAGCGATTAAAAAGCAGCAAGACGAAGATGGAGAAGGGCAGGGGTTAATAAAAAAGATTGAGTAAAAGCCTGCATATACAAATGCCAGACGAAAACGTTCTGGCATTTTCTAAATAATATTGTTTATAAAGAACTCCTTGATGATTTATTCAATAAAGTTAAGATTTCTTCTTTATTCTTTAATATTTTTATATCACTAAATAATTGCTCTGCCTCAGGGTATTGTAATCTTAAGTAACGTAGCCACTGTTTTAATCGACTTGAAAAATAAAAGCTTTTATCGCCAATTAATTCAAGTTCACTGTATTGTTTTAGTAGAGAGCATAGTTGGTGCCAAGGCATAGGTTGTTGATTGTTTTTTATTACCGCTTCCAAGTTTGGTAGAGCAAGTGCGCCACGGCCAAGCATTAAGTTAGACGTATGGCTTTCCTCGATGCAACGGTGGGCATCTGCTAAGTTCCAAATCTCCCCGTTAGCGAAAATTTCAATTGGATATCTTTTGACAATACCAGCAATGAAATGCCAGTAAGCAGGAGGACGATAGCCATCGGCTTTAGTTCTCGCGTGAATGGTGAGTTGATCCGCCTTGGCAGATGTTATTGCGCTTACTATCTCATCTAACAACGAGGCATCATCAAAGCCTAAGCGAATTTTTGCCGACAGTATCACATCTTTGCCAACCGCTTCTTTTACCGCTAGCACTATTTTGTAAATATCTTCAGGTGTTTTTAGTAATGCGGCACCGCCACGATTTTTATTAACGGTTTTAGCAGGACAGCCAAAATTAAGATCAACACCATGTGAGCCTAGTGCTATTGCTCGAACAGCATTTTCTGCCATCCAGTTGGGTTCTTGACCAAGTAACTGCATTCTCAATGGTGTGCCTGACTGCGTGTAACCTTGTTGTTCTAATTCAGGGCAAACTTTGTAGAAACATCGCTCAGGTAAAAGCTGGTCAACAATACGTAGAAACTCAGTAATACAAAAATCGTAATTATTTAATGAGGTGAGTAGACGGCGCATTAAGGCATCAGCAACACCTTCCATTGGTGCTAAAACAACTTTCTTTACTTGAGTATTCATAGATCAGCGAGTAACCTCAAAAGTGAGTGATAAGATTTATCTAAGAGTGAATAAATATTTTCAACCTCATTGAAATTTATTTATTCGGTGAAGGGTCTTTGTTAGTAGCTTACATATGTAGTGCCAAAATTATAATATTAAAGGAAAATATCATGAAAATTTTAAAAAAATCATCATTGACAGCTTTATTAGGTTTGTTTGCCTTAACACTTGCCATTTCAGCTCCTGTAAAAGCAGAAATTAACCCTTTTGAAACTAAAAGCATTGTAACGATTACAGCGGCAGATGCTAGCGGAAAATGTGGTGAAGGGAAAGCTGACGAAAAAGCTAAATGCGGCGAAGGTAAAGCAGACAAAAAAGGTAAATGCGGCGAAGGTAAATGTGGTGAAACTAAAACCGACAAAAAAGGTAAATGCGGCGAAACCAAAACTGACGCTAAGAAATGAGGCGGCTAATTCTTAATCATTTATTATACGTGAACACATATCTTTAAAAAAGCTATTTAACCCTTTGTTAATTAGCTTTTTTGTTTATTTATAGCTTATATTCGGTCAGTTTTTATAGATATTGCTGTTTGTTGT
>NZ_JACGVR010000018.1:0-86648 GCF_014077325.1 Colwellia sp. BRX8-5 | reverse complement strand
ATTCGCGCTAAAAAACCGGGGCCCACTATTTTTTTGAGTGCGGCGGTACATGGCGACGAATTAAATGGTATTGAAATTATTCGACGCTTGATCCACGAAAAGAAACTTAAAATAACGCGAGGCACAGTTATTGCTGTTCCTATGGTTAACGTTTATGGCGTGGTTAATCAAAGTCGCTATATGCCTGACCGTCGTGATCTAAATCGCTGTTTTCCCGGCTCTGCGAAAGGCTCTTTAGCAGGGCGTGTCGCGCATATATTTCTCAATGAAATCGTTAAACATTGTGATTACGGTATCGATTTACATACCGGGGCAATTCATCGCTCAAACCTGCCACAAATTAGGGCGGATATGTCTGATCCCGATACCAAAGCCTTGGCGGAAGTGTTTGGCGTACCGGTTGTGTTAAATTCTACTTTAGTTGACGGATCGTTAAGAGAATCAGCCGTTAAAAACGAAACGAAAATACTATTATATGAAGCGGGTGAAGCGCTGCGTTTTGATGAGTTTTCAATTCGAGCGGGCATGAAAGGTATCTTAAATGTTTTACAATATTTAGGTATGACCAGAAAAGTTGTCCGCTCTAAGAAGAAAAAACTTGTGCCTTTTATTGCTAATGGTAGTCAATGGGTGCGCGCTAACGCTAGTGGTATTGTTCATAATATTGTAAATTTGGGCGATCAGATCACTAAAGGTCAAGTGTTAGCCGAAATTGGTAGCCCATATGGTGCAATATTTGATTCGGTTAAAGCAACACGCTCAGGCATTTTAATCGGTAAGCAAAATATACCGCTAGTACAAGATGGAGAAGCTATGTTTCATGTCGCTTATTTCAGTGAAGACGATGAAGAAATCGCTGAACACATTGAAAACGTACAAGAGCAGCTTTTACCTGAAAATGATGACAGTTAGGAAACCGTATGAAAAAAGCAAATAAAGTTGTTATTGGGCGTTTAGAGTCAATAGCTTTGCCAGACTTAGCTATTGATGACTTACAAGTGCGGGTTGATACCGGCGCAAAAACGTCGTCGTTACACGTTGATAATATTACAAAAGTTATTAAAGATGGCAAGCCTTCGGTGATTTTTGATATTCATCCTGATGCGCATAATGTTGATACTATTGTTAAATGTAGTGCGCCAATTAGTGATATCAGAAAAATAAAGTCTTCTAATGGCACCGTAGAGCAACGTTACGTTATTGAAACATTAATCGTACTTGGCGAAGAAAAGTGGTCAATTGAAATAACCTTAACCGATCGCTCTGATATGAGTTATTTAATGCTGTTAGGAAGAGAAGCTTTAGGCAAACGTTTTCTTGTTGATCCATCAAAAGTTTTTTTAGGATCAAAAATAGAAAGTGAGCTAGGTTAAGCCTTATCTATACGTTTTTTATATAAAAAGCGATTCCTTGTCTGCGGTAAACACCACAAAAGATGAATCGCTGTCCGACAATCAACGTTAAAAGTAGCGCGTTATCTGCCGTCAAATAACCTAAAAATATGCAGAACATATTACCGCTACTTTGTTGTCACTAAAAGTTCCTTATTGCTCCCTGTCTGCCAAGACCTTACATTCTAAAGTGCATATTGAGAGCGGCTGCTGAATTATTGTTGCCACTCTTTTTAACTAATATAGCTCACGCTTTAACGAGCTCGTTATAAAAATATCTATTGATTAGTGACTATGTACTTAATTGAAAACACGTATTATAGTTATTAAAAATAATTAGAATAGACTTCATTGACTTGTAATAATTTGGCGCATTCATTTAGAATAAGCTTTATAAGCAGTGGTTGTAGCCGCTAAATAATTAAATTAACTTGGTACTACTTTTGAATATTCCTGACTTACCTAATAATCATGCATTAGCGGTATTACTCATTACCGTATTTGCCTTATATCTCTTTCGTCGAGACGATATCCCTTTAGAAACCTCTTCTTTGGCTGTTATCGCTATATTGTGTTTGGCGTTTGCATTCTTCCCTTTTTATATAGATGGCACACATTTCGAACCTAGCTCATTATTTTTTGGCTTTGGTCATGAAGCCTTAGTGACGGTTTGTTCGTTAATGATCATTGGTCACGGTATTGTTCGTACAGGGGCATTGGAGCCCATTGGTCGATACTTGGCTAAATTATGGAAAATAAGTCCAACATTATCTTTGTTACTAACACTTGTTTTAGCTGGAGGTTTAAGTGCTTTTATTAATAACACCCCAGTTGTGGTGCTGTTACTGCCTATCTTGATCAGTGTATCACTGCGTACTAAAACAGATTCTTCGCCAATGCTACTGCCGATGGGATTAGCAACCTTAGTTGGGGGAATGGCGACAACGATAGGTACATCGACCAATTTATTAGTGGTTAGTATTGCAAAAAATATGGGGGCGGTTGAGTTTGGGCTCTTTGACTTTATACAACCAGCACTCATTGCTTCTGTTGTTGCCGTACTCTACTTATGGCTAATTGCGCCTAAACTTCTCCCAAGCAGAACACCATCAATGCCTGATACTTCGCCACGTCTGTTTAGCGCTTATCTTAATATAAATGAAGAAAGTGTGGCTAACGAGAAAACAATTACCGAGATAATTGCTTTGACTGATGGCCAGCTAAAAATTGAGAGTATTCAGCGTGGCGCCAACTATCGAAATATAATGCCTTTGCCCGATACCGTGCTTATCGTTGGTGACCGCCTAAAAGTTCATGACTATCCAGACCGTTTAAAAGAATATGAGTCAGTATTAGGAGCCACTTTATTCTCAGGACTGCATAAAGTTGATGACGAACACCCTCTAAAAGCCGAGAAACAAACGTTGGCAGAGATTGTTATTATTGCTGGCTCGGGGGTTGAAGGGCACACTTTACAACAAGTCAATTTTATACAAAAACACAGCATATCAGTGATCGCTTTGCATCGAGCAGGTAAAGCGATGGAAATTGGTCGCAGCAGTATCGGCAATACCCGCCTGAAAATTGGCGATGTCTTACTGGTACAAGGAGAGCAAGAGCAAATTGATTTATTAAAAGCTAAACAAGGACTACTCATTATTGATGGCGCGGAGTCATTACCTCAAACAAGTAAAGCACCCATTGCCTTAGGTACCTTGTTAGCCGTAGTTGTATCGTCAGCCTTGGGTATTTTACCTATAGAAATTAGTGCGGTTTGTGGTGTACTCGTCTTGTTATTAACAAAATGTTTAAATTGGCAAGAAGCTTCATCAGCGCTTAGTACGCAAGTTATTTTAATTGTCGCAGCGTCTTTAGCGTTAGGCTCTGCAATGATGACAACCGGTGGCGCTGAGTACATAGCCCAAGTGTTTGTCGCATTATCATTTGGTTTACCACCAGGAGGTGTCTTATCGGCCCTAATGCTGTTACTCGCGATATTAACTAATATTGTTTCTAACAATGCTGCTGCTGTTATTGGTACGCCTATTGCCATTTCTGTTGCTAGCCAACTCAACCTACCAGCAGAACCTTTTATATTGGCAGTACTCTTTGGTGCTAACTTAAGTTATGCAACCCCTATGGCTTACAAAACTAACCTTTTGGTAATGAACGCCGGTGGTTATCGTTTTTCTGATTTTATGCGTGTTGGTATTCCCTTGATTATTCTAATGTGGGTAACGCTATCCTTACTGTTAAATTGGTTATATCTGTAAGATAAACAAAGCAGTCTTTTGTTTTAGGCTGCGCTAATCTTCGTTAATACACTAAAGATGAAAGGTGCATTGGTAAGCAAAAAGCCTAATTAATAATGAGGATTTTTTGTAACGTTGAACTAGGGTGATGTTTGTTGTGGGGCTTATAAATAAAGCACAACTCAGCTGTTGTGCTTATTGTGTAGCTACAAAGATTAAGGCCCATTACAAGACGATGTCTGTTGCTCTTTTATTTATTAATACTTTTTAAAGCTTTATTCTCAAACCATAGTTTCATAAAGTCAGACGTTAATTTCTGTTCTATTTCCATCGCACTTTCAGTGGGGCAAAAAATAGTAAAAAACACCTGAGTGTCACCCAGCTCAGAGGTAGCTACTTGAATGTGCGGTTTTGGACCTGCAATCTTTATATCTAAGCGGTTTTCAATAAGATGATTATAACGAACTGCCACATCTTTAAAGTCATGACAATATAAGTCTGCTTTCTCATACAAGGTATCGATAAAGTCAAAGGGATTAGCACTGTCATCACGTACTATAGTGAAATGATGTACCGCATAACGCTTGAGGAAATTAAGGTTTTTAATTACCGAAGTAATTAACTGACTATTAGGCAAATATAACGTTTTGCCGGTATATTCATAATCATCTTTATTGACCTCTAGTAAAGTAAGTTTAGCCCAATCGGTAGAATGCACCTCACCAACATAGTTACCTACTTGTATCCAGTCACCAATACGAAAGGGTCGACTCGATAATATATAGATAAAGCCAATAAAACACTGAATAAACTCGCGAGTCGCTAATACAATTGCCACAACAAAAGCGGCAATAGAAAAGGCAAACTTTTGGATTTCTTCGGACCATAGATTAAAAAGTAAAATAATGATCAATATGGTGAAAATATTATTCACCATATTAATTTTTAATCTTTTGGTTTGTTTCGATTTTAGTTTTATAACTTTTATGATTAAATTTTTAATCAAAAATGAAGTCATCAACAGTAAAAAAGTAACAATAAATTTATATTCAAACAATAACTCGGTAAAACTGTTTAAATTGAATATTTTGTCTAACCATTCCATTATAAATATTTAACCTGTTTATTTTATATTAGGAAGCATGCCTTTAAGTAGCAAACCAAAAATGTCTGCGCCAGTAATAATACGTTTGGTTTCTCCCCAAATAAGCAATACATCGTGTTCTATCACACCATCAAAGTTTTTGTCAGTAGATGTATTCACTTTCATTTTTAGTATAGCTTCATTTAATGGTGTCGTTTCATCCGTTATCACAACAGGACGATGACAATAATTGTAAGGGTCAAAATCGCCTGGTTGATATAACGCAGCTCGTGAATAACCGTCTGCATCAAGCACGAGTAATGGGTAGCCAGCTTCATTGGTCAGTATTACCCAACTATGGTTAGTTTCATTTACCAGCATTAAAAATGGGTCATCTGGACCTTGTGTCGTTACCGGAATAATAGGTAAGTCTAACTTTGTTGGTAGGGCAATAATTGATTTAGGATCAATTATCTCACCTTCTTCAGTGACCTGTATCTCATCTAAAGCAAAAAAGTTTAACGCACCGATACCTTCAACATGATTAAGATCGGCTTCTTCTGCGGAAATGTGCTGGCGAATAATACTTCTAAGTTCACTTTCTTCAAGGTAAGTAATCCCTTCTTTGCCGAGCCAAGCATCTAAAATAAGTGCAGTTGGTTTGGCTACGGGGTAAAAAAGGAACTGATAAAAACGAATAATAGGGGCGAGCATGCTGCCCATTTTTAAGGCATTTCTTGAGAAATAAGCTTGCGGGGTAATTTCACCAATAATCGTAATGGCAATAGTTGAAAACAGAAAAGCACTGATGCCAGTAAGCACTGAATCAGAGAGCATTGTTAACAACACATTAATTCCAACATTACCCCATAATATTGTTGTTAATAAAAAATTTGAGTCGTCTCTCAGACGTAAAATAGTTTGTGCTGCTTTATTACCCTTTTTAGCTTCAACTTCTAAATGCAGGCGACTTATAGAAAAAAATGCGAGATTTAATCCTGAGAAAATGGCTGATTGAGTGATACAAAAGGCGATTGCACACCAAGTAATAATGTCAGTTGACATGTAATAATCCTAATAGGAATGTTAATAGCTTTAATTGGGTGAATTATTAACTTTACTTGCTGAGATAACAACTAATTATTTGACCTTTACTCTAAAATATTGCTTATAATGGGAAAGTTTATAACGTTTACTATCAGTTATTATTTGTAATGCTGACACCCGCATTATTTTGTAATTATACCTAAGGATTTATCATGATTAAATGTATGTTAATTTCACCCTCTGCGCCTGTTAAAATTGGTGGCGAAGAATTAGTCAGTGAATGGCAACAAGATGAAAGTACCGTGCTATGGATTGATCTTGATAAAGTCGAAAAATCTCAAGAAAAAGAAATATTCACTCAATTTGGCTGTCACCCTTTGGCTATTTTAGATGCTCAAAGAGAAAGACACCCTCCGAAAGTTGAGCTGTTCAATGATTTCATCTTTCTGCTTTACCGTGGCTTTGTTGCCAAAGAAAATAATTTAACCTTTGAACATGTACAAATCAGTATGTTTATCGGTCAACGGGTGTTAATTACCGGTCATCCTGAAAGCTCGATAGCGATAAATGCCTTATTTACTGCCAGCAGTGAAAAGTATTTAGCGAGAAGCCCAGTACACTTAGCATTGAAAATATTTCACAGTAGTTGTGGTAATTACCTACAGCAATTATTTGACTTTGAACAAAACTTAGAAAAAATTGAAGATCAATTTCAAATCAGTGGTAACGATAAAATGATGCGAGAAATCACCTCACATCGTTCGAGGTTGGTTAAAATTAGAAGAACTTTTAATTACCATGTAACTGTTGGAAATACCCTTAACAGTTATCTTGAAGATGATGAAACATCACTCATTACGGAACAAGAAATACATGCAGTAAATGACTTAAGAGAGCGACTTGATCGATTATTGAGCCTCTCTCAAATGTATTATGATATTTGTGGAGATTTAATTAACGGTTATATGTCGGTTACTTCACATCAGCTAAACGCAACAATGAGAGTGTTAACGGTTATCACCGCTTTGTTCGTACCTTTGACTTTCCTCGCAGGAATATATGGGATGAATTTTGAATACATACCCGAGCTTAAATTTGAACACGGTTACTTTACTTTACTTGGGGTGATGTCGGTTATCTCTGTTGGTCTTATTGTTTGGTTTAAGAAAAAACGCTGGTTGTAATAACCACTAATTTAATTAAAAAAAGAAGACAGATATTGAGCGATTCAAAAACACTTTATGAAGCAAAAGTCATTAACATCAGAAAAAGACAACCGATAATGGCTTGGTTACTTTCTTTAACCCTGATTAGTATGGGCTATTATTTGTCAAAAACTCAGTTTTTAGGGCTAGAGTGGCTTTCTAGAAGTGGTTGTTTAATTGTTATCATTGGTGTTTGGTCAAGTATTGGCGCCATTATTGCTGAACGTGTTCTCATCAGTAAACTCAATATTCAACATCGCTTGGTATTGTCACGAGCCAAAATGAAACTCAGAAAAATCAATGTGCCAACAGAGTACATCGACAAAGAAATTGCAACGATTGAAGATGATTTTGACGATAAAATTGATGTTGTTAAAGATAATGTTAGATACCAGCTCGGTATTTTAGAAGTTTCATTGTTGATAACAGGCACCTTTATCTGGGGATTTGGCGATTTATTATTTCAAGTGAATTTTTAATGAGTAAACTATGAGTAACAACATCTGGTGGGGCGAGTTTACCTTTGATGAAAGTCATGAAACAAAATGTTGGAGCGTTGGTCAACGCGCGATACTCATAAAGCGCAAGGCAACTGAATGGAACATTTGGAATATTGAAAATCAAGAAGAAGACCAAGACATTGTGGTTTCTGCTGGCGAAAACTTTGCACTAGAAAGCGATGCTGATATCGGTCGTTTTTTAGAGAAAGCTAGCTCTGATAAAATAAAAGTATTTCCAAAATTAGCCGATCGTTCGGTTATTGCACGCCCTTCATCACCGCTAACTATTTTAGCGGGTGAAAAAGTTCAGCTGTTTATTAGTACACCTATTTGGTTTTATGCTGAAACATTTCCAAGTGCTAAATGCTTAGTTGATTTACCCTTTTGGCGTCCGTCAGATTCATGGTTTGGTAGCTCAACCATCGACGGACAATTGTGCTATGCAAAATATACCTCTGCAAAAACTAAACTTGAAGAGCTTGATTTACATCCCCACCGAGCAACAACGTCAATTACGGTGATTAATAGCCATAACAAAGAACTTATCATCAACAGGATTAATGTTCCTGTTAATTACTTACATTTATATAGTGATGATAAAAACCAACTGTGGACATCTGGCATAACCATTGAAAGAAATAATGAATCAGCCGATATTGAATTAATTATAGAAAGAAGTGTTTCAGTTGAATTTCAACCCCTTACCGCGATAAGTAGTCCGCGAGAAACCTCTGAGCACGGTAAAATAATTCGCAGAATCAGTAACTTATTTGGGTAAACTTTAGTTAGGTAAATATTATATGGAAGTCATTAATGAGTTTTTTAATATGCTCAAAGCATCTCATTTATACACCTTAACACAGGCACTTATTTTATTTGTGGTCGGTTACTTTATTGCTAAAGCGCTCAGTAGCGCGATGGAAAGAATTGTTAGCAAGAAAATGACGACACACGGAGTGTTTTTGTTAAAAAGAACGGTGTTTTATACCTTACTGGGCTTATTTGTCTTGTCGGCTTTAAAGCATATTGGTATCGACTTAACGATATTACTTGGCGCAGCGGGAATTTTTACTGTCGCGATTGGCTTTGCTTCACAAACTTCAGCATCAAATTTAATCAGTGGCATATTTTTGATGATAGAAAGACCTTTCTCAATCGGTGATGTGATTAAAGTCAATGACATCTTAGGGGAAGTTATTTCAATTGATTTATTGTCTGTTAAATTAAGAACCTTTGATAATTTATTTGTTCGAATACCCAATGAAAGCATGATAAAAAGTGCGGTCACCACCATGACAAAGTATCCCATTAGAAGAGCAGACTTAAAACTAGGAATTGCTTATAAAGAAGATATTGAAAAAGTGCGTGATTTATTATTAAAAATTGCCGAAAAAAATGTTATTTGTTTGGAAGAGCCAGCACCTTTGTTTATTTTGACCGGGTTTGGTTCATCGTCAGTTGATATTCAATTTTCAGTGTGGTCAAGAAGAGAGAATTTTCTTGCGCTTAAAAATGAAATGTATCAGAACATTAAGAAAACATTTGATGAGCAGGGCATTGAGATCCCATTCCCGCATATCAGCCTTTATGCCGGGAGTGCAAGTAAACCTTTTAAAGTTGCTATGAATGAGAACCCGAGAAGTACGGCAGATGTTGTATCCAAAGAAGAGTAGTGACTGAATCAACGTTGAGCATTAACCTTGCTGGTTAATGCTCATTATTTATTTTACTGTTTAATAAGCAATAAATCACATGGCGGCTCATATAAAAAATTTGAGGTAGTACTTCCCACCCAAAACTTATCCAGCATGTTTCTATTAACTAGACCGATAAATAAAATATCGATATGGTTTTTGTTAATATATGACTTTAAGGCCTCTTCAGGTAAACCTTCAAGTAATTGATATTGATCCCTCTTAATGCGGAACTGATCAGCGAACTCTTTTAAACCGTCTTGGTGCATCGACAGTACTTTGTTTTTGTATTGGTATAAAACTGATGAAATGTAACAACAGTGGATAAGTTTCCATTTTACTGAAAGCGAATCTTCCCAGCTTTTTAAATGCTGAACAATATGTTCATCAATTTTTGCTGGCCGATCATTTTCGTGTAATGGGTCAACAGCGCCAATGGCATTGATGTTTTCTTTCCATACCTTGTCAGTTAATAATAATACGGGTGCGTTTATTTCAGTGAGAGTTTGAAAAATGGGATGTCTTTGTTTAGGTGGTGTGTCTTCTAAAATTAGCAGGCCATTATTTGTTTTTGCTAATTCAGTATTGATTGTTTTTATGTGATCTGCAGACTCTGAAACGATAATTTCAGCTTTAATTGCACTCATTTCTAATGCTTTAAGCAAGGTTTGTTTTTTCTTGTTAATCACCACTAAATCTTCATTAGCCGTTGGTGAGTCGCCAACCATGGCATGCCAATACCACCGTTGGGTAGATTTTACTTTAGCATCGATGATTATTTTAACGCGCATTTTATGAGTGTTGGCGAGGTGAATAACTTTATCTAAAGTAATGCTTTTATAAAAATAACGTCCATCTATAAACCAAATTAATTGCTCAGTTATCATTCTATTCCCTCATTTTGGATGTTAGTTCCCGGGTGGGATTGACCTAATTTTGTTAAAACGGTCTGGCGACTTTGCTGAAGAAGTCAATATTGTGTAAATTTATCGTAAGGTTGAAAGTATAGATAGTTATTTCTACCTTAAAACTTTTCTATCAGCAAAACCACATAAACTGTTATGCTATGCTTTTATTTAATTACTGCAAATTTCACGGATAATCTAGCATAATGTATAGTCGTTTTTTTTTGTTCATCTTGTTTTTTTTAATCTCACCATTTGCAACATCGAACACACTTATCGTTCAACTTTCAGATAACTTATCCAGTGCAGCAAAACAAAATATTTATGCTTATCTAGGCAATTTGCCAGAGAATGACACCGAACGAACAGCATTTGTTTTTACAGCGAAAAAACAAGCCTTAAATGCGCTCAAGGCACTGGGTTATTACCGTGCTGAGGTAACAAGTTCAATTGACAAGAATTTAGATAAAAATATCTGGACGCTTGGTCTTGTCGTGATACTCAATCAGCCAACAAGAATAAAACACGTGCGTATTAACCTAAGTGGCGACGCTTTAGGGGATAGTGCTTTTTCAGATATTATCAAAGAGGTGCCTATTGCCAGCGGAGATATATTACATCATGGCATTTATGAGCAATTTAAAACGGACTTGGTTTCCTTAGGTTTAGAACGAGGTTACTTTGATAGTAAGTTCATTAAAACTAATATCGCTATAAACAAAAATTTGGATACCGCAGAGATTATTGTTCACTTTGACAGTGGACCTCGTTATCGTTTTGGTGAGATAAAGTTTAATGATTTTGATATAAATACAGATATTTTGAAACCTTTGATTTCTTTTAAGCAAGGTGATTTTTATCAACAAACCTCACTGCAAAACTTACAAAATGAACTGGATGAAACTCAATACTTTAGCAATGTTGTTGTTCGCCCTGAAACAGAGAATAGCGCGAATAACATCTTACCAATAGATGTATCGCTGGAAAAAGCGAAACGCCATCAATTTAATTTAGGACTAGGCTACGCGACTGACACCAAAGAAAGGTTTTCTTTCGGCTGGAAAACACCGCTAGTCAACCGTTATGGGCATCGTCAAGAAACAAGGTTGTCCTATTCAACCATTAATCCGACCGGGCATTTTATTTACAGTATTCCTTTGTCACACCCCAACAATGATGTGTTGCAATTACAAACTGAACTAGAAAAAAATGACTATGGAGACTTAACCAGTCGATTTTTTTCTTTTCAAGTAGGACGCGTTTATCTAAAAGATGATATTTTACGCCAACCTTATTTAAGACACTTAGATGAAGAGTGGGAGACTGATAATGTTTACGATGATGCCAGTTATTTTATTCCCGGGTTTACTTGGTCTGATATTGATCGTGATGGCCCTTTACTCGATCCAACTAAGGGATTTAGACAATACTATAATTTAGAAGGAAGCTATGAAGGTTTATCTTCAGAAACCTCATTTTTACGTTTTAATGCGCGTTGGAAATATATTTCTCTGTTTGCTCCTAAGCACCGTATTGTCGCAAGAGTAGAGCTTGGCTATGTTATTGTCGACAAAGACTTTGAAGAGGAACTGTCTCCTTCATTACGGTTTTATGCTGGTGGTGACCAAAGTATTCGAGGATTCGACTATCAATCAATTGGCCCTAAAGTGACTCTTTCAGAAGGTATTAACCAAGGGAAGGAAATCGTTATTGGTGGCACTAATATGGTCGTTGCTAGTTTGGAGTACCAGTACTACTTTTCAAATACATGGCGCGGCGCACTGTTTATTGATGCTGGAAGTGTTAATGATAATGACAAACTTGAACCGGTATACTCTATTGGTCCCGGTCTTCATTATATTTCTCCCATTGGGCCGATCAGGTTTGCTTTAGGGTATTCATTAAGCGAAGAAAACCCATTATGGCGTCTTCATTTTAGTATTGGTGCTGAACTATGACTTATAAACGTGCCAGCTTCACACTTATCGGCGTGTTAACCGGCTTACTGTGTTTCTTTGCCATACTACTTTCAACGCCTTGGGGAGCTCAGTTATCACTTTATTTTGTCGGTAAGGTTTCCTCGCTGCAAGTTGAATACAAAAGTGGTGCCCTTTTAGATGACTTAGCGTTACGTAAACTAAAAATTGAAAACGATAATGCGCTAATTAATGCCAGTAACATTCGTTTAAAATTGCATTTGCGCTGCCTATGGAAAAACCAGATTTGTATTGATGAACTCAGTATAGGTGCACTACAAGTCAACATAAAAGAAGCAAAGCCAGCGGAATCATCTGAGCAACTTGTCGAACAAACGATTAACTCAACCAATTTCACCTTACCCTTTAGCGTTAAATTAAAGAAGTTTTCTTTAGCTCGCGCCCAAATAACAACTCAGGGGCTAGCGATAAACTTAACCGAGTTTTCTAGTGCTTTATCGGTCAATAAGAATGTTGTGAGTAATATCGCTATTAATATAGATAATGCTCGGTTGCTTAAAGCACATATTAATTTATCTGCGGCGAAGACCTCATCAACCCCGCAACCCGTTACCCCTTGGCCACTGGCATCACTGCCTAAGATGTATTTACCAGTTAAGTTAGCGCTAAAGTCGTTGGTGGTAAAAACGCTAATCGTTAATGAATTAGACAATACGGGCAGTGAGAAAACGCTAATTAATACCACGAATAATGTGGCACGTTTATCATGGTTCAAAACGCAATTATCTATTGAAGAATTGTCATCAAAAGTAGCGGCAGTAGGAGAGTTTTCATTAAAAGGAAAAGTTGACTTTGTACCCCCTTATCTTGTTGATTTAGCCTTGAGTAGTTCCATTGATAACTTTGAGTTATTACCACAACTCAGTCATTCTGAACAAAAGGTTTCATTAAAAGGTGATTTAGCTGATTTAGTAACAACGATTAGCAACGTGGGTGAATTAACACTAACCGCTAAAATGTCAGTGGATGTTACTAACGCAAACTTACCTTATAAATTGAAAGCTGATGTTAGCCAGTTTATTTTACCTGATGATATCGCTAATGTTATTACTCCATCAACACTGTTATTAAACAGCGAAGGCGACCTTAACCGACATGTTATTGATTTAAAAAGTAACATTAGTGGCTTTGGTTACCAAGATGCCGCATTGGAACTACAGGCAACTTACAGTGAACAAACCTTTAAAATAAAGACCTTATATTTTGAAGAGTTCAAAGAAAATAGCCGCTTGGATATAACCGGAGAGTTACAGTTAGGCAATCGATTCTTATGGGATGTTAAGGTGAATTCTTCGGGCATTAGCTTACCTAATATTGATAAACGTTTATCGGGTCGACTGCAGGGAAATATTTACAGTAAAGGATTTTGGCAAGATAATGAATGGGCGTTTACGCTTGCTGACTCTAAGGTCAAAGGCGAAATTAATAAAATAGCTTTTAACGCAAACGGTAATGTTGATATTAACCATAAAGGTCAATTAGCGCTAAGTAATATTAAGCTCAATTATGGTGATATAGCGCTTAACATAAAAGGCCATAGCGATACCCATTGGCATGTCGATGGTACGGTTAATGTTGGAGATAGCAGTTTATGGTTAAAGGATATTGAAAGTGGAATAGCGGCCAATATTTCAATATCTGGTCCAATTGAGCAGCCAGAACTCAATCTACAAGGTGAATTAAAAAAGTTGTTAGTGGCTAATCTTGCCAGTGATGCCATTAAGGTCGAGGTCAAATATCGACCGCTGGATAATCATCAACATCAGGTAGCGTTTAGCAGTGCGCTTATCAATTGGAACGATCACACCATCAATGGTGTTAATTTGTCGAGTAGTGGTGATTTAAATCAACAAAAAGTAAAGCTAGCATGGCTTGGCGATTCAGCGATTGACTTGTTAATTAATAGTGACTATTCACCTGTGGGAGAGCAGTGGCGAGTACAAACTGATCAGGTAATTTTTTCGATAGGTGACGATGTTTTTAAATCAAGTCAGCCACTTAATATACTTTATAATAATAGCCTTAAAACGCTTGCTGTTAATAAACATTGCTGGCTTGGTGACGGCGCTCAGCTCTGTCTAAAAGACGATGCCACCTTAAAAGTAGCTCAAGACGAGTTAACGTTAGCCGTTCAATTAGACACAGACCTTTTAACGCCCTTTATTCCTAAAGATATAACTGTGCAGAGCACATTAGCGGGGAATGTTGCTGTGGGTTGGCAACAAAACAAAATGCCAACCGTTAATGCTAAATTACTTATTAGTGATGGCGATATAAAGACAACTAAAGAAGGCGAATTACATCAATTACTTGAGTGGCAAAAGGGTGAGTTAACGTTAAAAGTTGATAATAGCAGTGTTGCAGGCAAACTTGCTTTTTTTGCTCAAGACAGTGCTGAAATAGTCAACCTTAGCAGTACGATTGTCTTTGCCGATAGTCGCACTATAAATAGCCAGCTTAATATTAATGAATTCAACCTTTCACCCTTGCAAGTTTTTTTGCCAGAGTTAACCTCATTGGAAGGCCTATTAAATAGCCGTTTAACTGTGAATGGTGATTTAGATAAGCCAATAATAACAGGTGACATTACGTTAACTAAAGGTAAAGCTAAAATTTTAGGAAATATTAATACCTTAACTGATATTAATATGGCTTTAAAATTTAAAGGTCAACAAGCCGTTATTTCTGGTGGGGTAAATATTAATAATGCCTTAGCTAATCTTAAAGGAGACGTTGACTGGCAAGATGAATTGCAAGGTAATTTTGATTTTGATGGGGAATCATTAAAGTTATCAGTTCCCCCGGATCTTAGCATAACCGTTTCTCCTCACCTTAACGCCCAAATCAAAGCATCAGAGCTGAAAATATCGGGCCGTATAGAAGTGCTCGAAGGTAAATTACTGGTTAATAAATTGCCGCAAGGAAGTGTTAGTTTAAGCAAGGATGTCATTATGGTTAATGATGCAGGCGAACAAGTTGCTAATGAAAAACCATTTAAATTATTTACCAATGTTCGTGTGGTTATTGCCGATGCATTTAAAGTTGAAGGGCAAGGGTTTATAGGTCGTCTAGGCGGCGAATTACAAGTGAGTCAGCAGGCAAATCAACCCTTGCAGCTCTTTGGCAGCTTAAAGATCCCCGAGGGTCGCTATCGCGCTTATGGGCAAGATTTGTCGTTAACTAAAGGTATTATTTCTTTTAATGGCACAGCGAATAACCCCTATGTCTCAATGCAAGCGACACGTAGCATTGAAAAAGAAAACATTATTGTCGGTATTGATGCAACTGGATTAGCCAACAGTTTGAATATCAAGCTGTTTTCAAAGCCAACCATGCAACAATCTGAAACTTTATCGTATCTGGTGAGAGGGCGCGGTTTAGATGCAGAAACCAGCGATAGTAATACGGCTATAGGTGTGGCTTTAGGTTCAGCGTTAACAAACTTTTCTGGTGTGCTCACTCAAATAGAAAAATTACCTTTGATCAATAGAATCGAAATAGACGGAGACAATGAGCAAGCCTCCATCGCTGGCTATTTAGGTGAGCAGGTTTATATTAAATACGGGGTTGGTATTCTGAAGCCTATCAATGAATTAACCGTGAGGTTTTATTTATTAAACAGACTATGGGTTGAAACAGTTTCTGGGCTAGAAAGCTCTGCCGATATTTATTACTCATTCGACATAAAATAAGCCGGTGACCAGTAACCTTTATTTCCTAACACACTCGATAAGTTAATAAACGCTAAGCTGCGTTAATCAGCAACTGTTGGATCTAAACTAGGAAATAGCAGCACTTTATTACGGCCTTTGTCTTTAGCTGAGTAAAGTGCAATGTCGGCTTGTTTGTATAGTTCGTCGTAATTAGCGTTGTTCATATTACCAAACGTAACACCGATGCTTGCTGTGACTTTAGACTGAAAGGGGAGGGCCATTTTTTCAATACTACTTCTGACTCTTTCTGCAAATAAGCAGGCAGACACTTCATTACTATTCATTAATAAAATAACAAACTCTTCTCCACCAATACGTGCAAATAAATCATCTTTTCGACACAGTCTTTTAATTTTATCAGCAATCGCCACCAAGACTTCGTCACCAGCATCATGACCAAAGTTGTCGTTAATATCTTTAAAATAATCAACATCAAGCAGCAAAAAGGCCATTTGTATATCTCGCCCTCTAAAGGTATCAATTTGATGCTCTAAAAAACGACGGTTACCAATGCTTGTTAAATGGTCGGTTTCAGAAGCTTTTTTTAATGTTTTGTTTGTGGCTTCCAAACGAGAGATCACCTGTTTTCTTAGCATTAATACTAGGAATAGCACTAAACTAATCAGTGAAATAACAATAACAGCAAATAGGTACATTGAAGCGTGGCGAGACTCTCGTTCGCTGATCAGTAATTCATCTTGTAGTTTTATGTAATCTCGTTCCAAGAGTAGTTGACTCTCCAATTTTTGTAATAGACCCTTTTGTGTCAACGGTTGAACTTGATTTCTTCTGTTTATGTACTCTGTTTGAATAATAGCCGCTGCTTTAAAATTTTCTTGGCTTAATTCTAATTTGGCTAAATTTTCATAAAGCGCCATTTCACTTTCCACCGATATTTTATTTTTTACCTCAACAATGCCTTTATGATATAAATCGATGGCGGCTTTTATTTGGTTTGTTTGGATATAAATATCAGCGAGGCCTAAGTATGCTGATGCGACAGCAGGTGGATAAATACTACCTTTCTCATCGTTAATAACAAACTTATAAAGAGATTCAGCCGCCGTAAATTTTTTTAAATATTTATAAACATCAGCTAAGTTGGCTGATGCTTCACTAAAGCTAAAGTCATTGATGTAATCTTTATTTCTTAGCACTTCTTCAAGTAATTCTTGTGCTTTAAGGGGGTTACCGGATCTTAAGTAGGAGACACTTAATCCAACAGAAGCATTCATCTGCATTGCAATATCATTGAGTTCAGTGTTGATTACGATTGACTTTTTAAAATATTTAACAGCATTAGTATAATCATTTTGAGAATTAAGTACATTCCCTAAGTTATTATAAACCATCGCTAAATCTTCTTTTTGATCGCTTAATTTAGCAAACTTCAATGCTTCTATATAATATTTTACTGCATTTTTGTGATCGATAATGAGCTCGTGAAATACCCCCATTGCTCTATTAGAGACTGAGATTAAATGCACGTTCTCACTCTTATTGGCACTATTTATCGCTTGAGTGAGATGTTTGAAAGCTTCAAGGTTTAAACCTTGGTACATCTGTGATTGTCCAAGCAAGCGTAATAGTTTAGCTTTATTGAAATCACTATCTTCAATACTAGTAAGGGCTAGGGCTTGTGTTGCATAAGCGCTTGTTTCTTTTGGATCGGTATAAAGGTAATAGCTTGCCAGCTCAATTAATGGCGCTAAGCGTGCTTTATCATCTAGAGGAAGTGCTGTTAATGTTGCTTTTAATGAATCAACATTTACCTCGTTTGCTAAACTTGGTGAGGTGATAATCAGTGACAGTATCAATGCTATTAACCATTTTATCACTTTAACTCCTAGCGCTGATGTTGTCCTTAGGTTACTTTCTCATATTTTAATCAATAGATAAAACAAAAAAAAGCTAAATAACGGCCGGAAACTCATTATTCATTATTAACTCAAACTCTTCTTTATAAAAAAGCACTCAGTAACGACCTTAGTGTTAATTACTGCGGGCCATTTGATTTGCAACAAAGGCGGTTAAGTTAACCAGCATGATGCTTAACCTATTTGCTTTAATTCTTTCCTATATTGATGATTGCTTTGAACGTAATGTGCTGCGCCTGCTGCAATCATCTCTTGGGTTTTTTCGTCGAGTTGTTTAATTACTTTTGCGGGTGAGCCTAAGACTAAACTCCCATCAGGAATGACCATGTTTTCTGTCACTAATGCATTAGCACCAATTAAGCAGTTTTTACCAATTTTAGCGCCATTTAATACCACCGCATTGATACCAATTAAGCTCCCTTCACCTATCGTACAACCATGAAGCATTACTTTATGACCAATAGTTACATTTTCAGCAATATTAATGGGGAAGCCTTTATCAACATGCAGAATAGAGCCATCTTGAATATTAGAATTTTTCGCTATCTTCACTTGTGCTAAATCGGCTCTGATCACAACATTAAACCAAATACTGACATTTTCGCTTAAGTCTACATTTCCTATTACAGTGGCGTTTGGTGCTATAAAACAGCTTTTTGAAATACGAGGAGAAAGTTCACCTAATTGATAGATCATATCTTGATACCTTAATATTAATGTATTGATTTAATATAACTAATTAGAGATTAACAATCATTAACTTTGTCGCCTAATAATCTGTGGATTGTTGTTGGTATCTCATTAATTAACTAACTCAAGGGGATATATTCCACACTTTCTTTTTAGTCTTAGGCAAAGGCGAAGGATAGGTTTCGTTTAAGTATTTAACAATATTCTGTCTGCCCATGCCTTTATCAACAACTAAAGGGATAACTTCTTTAGTTGTTGATAAAGTAAATAGGGTGGGGCTTAGCACTGTCGTATGAGCAATACGATCCACAAGTATCTTAAAAAATGGCGATTTTTTAGGTAGGAAATGCCCAAACGTAATTATATTGTGTAAGCTCGTCAGATTATTAACGTTTTTATTTAATGGACACTAGGATTTTTATTGTTAGCCATGCCATTCATAGTGTAGTAGATGTCGTTAATCGCAATTAGCTTTTATCACCAATGTTAAAGGGATAACTTGAAGCTAAGGTTTTTATTTACATTACTTTTTGAGGTTTAGCATATGAAGTTTTCATTAGCGTGCTTTTGGGTTGTTGCGTTAGCAGTTTGTGTTAAAGCAAATTCAGTAGAGCGCAGTGAATATACAATGGCCAGTGACGGTCCTTTGCCTATATCTCAGCAGGGTTTAACACTTGACCATGCCGATTTATACTTTCGTATTTTTCCTAAACAAAAAACTATTTCAGGCAAAGGCGTTTTAACCCTTAACAGTCAGCGTGCAATGGGGCAGGTAGGCATAAATCTCGATAATTTTTTTACTATAGAACAAGTGCTGGTAAACGATGTGTTGATAGACAAAGCACAATACAGCAACCTTGAAGGGCTTCTGGTGATAAATCTTACAACCCCGCTAAAGGGTCAGTTTATCGTCGAAGTACAATATTCTGGTACGCCGCGCGAAGCGGTAAGAGCCCCTTGGGATGGAGGCTTTGTGTGGTCTAAAACATCGACAGGGAAAGACTGGATAGCTACGGCTGTGCAAGGTGAGGGTTGTGATTTGTTTTGGCCTTGTATCGACAACCCTGTTGGTGAGCCTAAAACAACCACAATGCATATTACTGTGCCTAAAGATTTGGTTGCTGCCGCTAACGGAAAGTTAATTTCGGTAACAGAAAATGATACGACTAAAACGTATCATTGGCATAGTTTATCGCAACTAAACACTTATGGTGTCGCCATTAATATTGCACCGTATGAGGTCATTAAAACCACATTTGATAGCCAGTACGGCAATAGTATCCCTGTTGAGTTTTACCATTTACCCGAAAACAAAATGAAAGCGCAGCGTTTGACACAAGAGCTTATTGATATAACAACATTCTTTGAGAGAAAGATCGGGCCATATCCTTTTGCTCAAGACAAAATTGGGATAGCAGAAACCCCACATTTAGGGATGGAGCATCAAACCATTAATGCCTATGGTAACAAGTACCAAGCCGACAAATATGGGTTTGATTGGTTGCTTTTCCATGAGTTTGCCCATGAATGGTTTGCTAATCAACTAACCAATAAAAATGCCGATGCTATGTGGCTACATGAAGGTTTTGGTGCCTATATGCATCCGCTATATGAACAGTATCTCCATGGCGAAGTTGCTTATATGGCTCACATGTACGACATGCGTTTGAAAATACGAAATAAAGCTCCTATTGTGAGTAAAACATTGCAAACCGTAGAAGGGGTTTATCAAGAGGAAAAAGGTGGGCCAGGTGCCGATATATACGCTAAAGCGCCTTGGGTACTACATACATTACGTAACCTTATTGGTGATGAGGCTTTCTTTAGTGCAACAACTGAGCTTGTATATGGTGTTGCTGAGCCAAAACCAGGGCTGTTCAAGCCAGTACTGGCTGATACAGATGATTTTCTTAGTATTGTCAATCGTTTAACAGGTCAAAATTATCGCTGGTTTTTTGATGTGTATTTTTATCAGGCTCAATTACCTAAAGTGATTGAAAAAAGAACTGAAAATAGTCTGACGTTGCAATGGAAAATACCACATGATTTATTTTTTCCATTACCGTTGGAAGTATCAGTTAATGGTAAGATCACGACATTAACCATGAATACACCACAAACGATTAAAGTGTCCGCCAATGATTTAGTGATTATTGATCCTATGAGTAAAGTATTAATAGAAAAGCCTCATATTGCGAAATATCAAGATTTTTTGAAAACAAAAGAAAAGTAGCTTTTAGACTCGCACATACCCCACTAATAAAGTGCAAGGAAGCACTGCTATTAATTTAGCCATTCTTTTTTTCTTAACGCCATCATAAAATGAGCGGACTCTGAAATGGTTAAAGTTGCCAATTAGTGTTGTTAAAAATTAGGCCAATAAGATTAGGTCGATAAATTTAAATATTGTTAAATGAGAATGGAATTAGGTTGCATATTTGTTAAATACTTAAAGATGATGGAAGCGCTTTTAGAAAGAGAGAAAAGTATAGTTTCTCTTATTCAGTTTGTTCGGAGTTTATAGCCAGGTAGCATCAAATCCATTACCATCGAACAAAACATTCCTGTATAATCCTTGCCATTAAGCAACTGCCTAAGCAAACACACTAAAGTTAGCTATAAAGACAGTTAAACCAACATTTATGACGCTGCTCTTCATTAGTAAAAGCACCAGTTACACAATAAGAGTAAGTTGAGACACTATATGACCGTAGAACAATTCGATCCACAAGCAACTAAAAAAAGCAGTAATTCAGCCGAGAGCCAGACAACCACATTAGACATTCCGTCTAAGATGATTGAAGAGCAAAAGAATAGTCAACAGCCCTCTAAAGCGGCTAAAATCGGATTTGTTTCATTGGGCTGCCCAAAAAATCTTGTTGATAGCGAGCGCATCCTTACTCAGCTTCGCACTGAAGGTTACGATGTAACCAATAGCTACGATGATGCAGAATTAGTGATTGTAAATACCTGTGGTTTCATTGATTCAGCTGTTCAAGAGTCTTTAGATACAATTGGTGAAGCACTTGCTGCCAACGGTAAAGTATTGGTTACTGGCTGTTTAGGCGTAAAAAAAGACGAAATCATCGAATTACATCCCAATGTTTTAGGTGTTACGGGACCTCATGCTTACGATGAAGTGTTAACACAAGTACACAAACATGTAGCCAAGCCTGTTCATAACCCTTTTATTGATTTAGTGCCGCCACAAGGCGTTAAACTTACCCCTAAGCATTACGCGTATTTAAAAATATCAGAAGGGTGTAACCACCGTTGTACGTTCTGTATTATTCCTTCAATGCGTGGCGACTTAGACTCTCGTCCTATTGGCGATGTGTTAGGTGAAGCCAAACGTTTAGTTGATGCCGGCGTTAAAGAATTGTTAGTTATATCTCAAGATACTTCGGCTTACGGCGTTGATGTTAAGCACAAAACTGATTTTTGGGATGGCATGCCGGTTAAGACTCATATGCAGCAGTTATGTGAAGAATTAGCCAAGCGAGGCGTTTGGATACGTCTCCATTATGTTTACCCGTATCCACATGTTGATAAAATTATCCCATTAATGGCAGAAGGTAAAATACTGCCGTACTTAGATATTCCATTTCAGCATGCTAATAAACGTATCTTAAAATTAATGAAACGTCCTGGTAGCTCTGACCGTGTATTAGAGCGTATAGCTAAATGGCGTGAAATTTGCCCTGAATTAGTTATTCGTTCAACCTTTATTGTTGGCTTCCCGGGTGAAACAGAAGAAGAATTTGAAGAGTTATTAGAATTCTTAGAAGAAGCGCAATTAGACCGCGTCGGTTGTTTTAAATACTCACCTGTTGAAGGTGCTACGGCTAATGCTTTACCTGATCATAATTCAGACGAAGTTATGGAAGATCGTTTACAACGTTTTATGGCAGTACAAGCGAGAATAAGCGCGGAAAAACTACAAGCACGTATTGGCCAAGAATATTTAATTCTTGTTGATGAAGTAAGTGCCCTTGGTATTGTTGGGCGTTCTTATATGGATGCGCCAGAAGTTGATGGCAAAGTTTATTTGTCTGATGATTATGACGCTAAGCCAGGCGACCTAATGTGGGTACAAATTATTCATGCCGACGAGCATGATGTTTGGGGTGTTAGAGTTGACGACGAAGCTGAAGATTAATTTTCTTCACAAAGCTTCTATTTTGCTTTAGTAAGCTTGATTTAATTTAACATTAGTTATGTTTTATCGCATATAAAAAAGCCCAACTTTAATTAAGCAGGGCTTTTTTGTATTTGAAAAATTAAACGTTAACAGCGTCTTTCAATGCTTTACTTGCTTTAAATTTAGGTACTTTTTCCGTAGCAATTTGGATTTTACCACATGTTGAGGATTGCGACCCAATGATGATGGTTCAGGAGCGTAAGTTGTACGCAATTAACGCTCCTATTAATAGTGTATAAAGGGAACTATTACATAACAGATTCAGCTTTATCTAGAACCTTGTCATTGAACGTTTTAGCTCCCTTATACCCAAGAAACATTGATACTAACCATATGATAAAAGCTAAGGGGGAAGCAATAATGGTTATTGCAAATATAATAACAAGGATTAGGTTAACAACTCCCCACATTATGCTACCTGAATACATTTGAGCTGCTCCAGGAATAAAAAAACCTAAAGCTAATGCTACAATTGGATTTTTCATTTTGTTTTGTAATCTCGCTTGCTGAATTGTGTCACTCATTTGATCTTTCCTTATGAATTTTTAAATGGTTGCTATAAAATTTATTTTAATAATTTACGAGAGGCTATTCCGAATATGCCTAAAGCGAAAATAGCTAAAGTGGATGGCTCTGGAACAGATGTTACCGGTGAATTTTTTATTAATAACGTACTGTATGAAGATGAGGTGCTTATTGCTTTGCTATCGTAATTTGTATAATCCATAATAAATGCATCATCATTAACAGCCAGGTCATAATAACTACCTGTCATTCTGTGCATTTCAATACGGCTTAAGCCGTCTGTACCTGAGAATAGTCCAAATGAATATTGAAATTCATTGCTTAAACCCGAATTAAGTTCTCTGTTATATCCCATAATATCGGTGAAATGATATAAAACTGAACCACCAATACCCTCACCATCATTCACATATACGCTACCAGGCAGATGATTGTTTGCATTCTCATATCGTGCCCCGAGTCCTAAAAACGCATTCGCCATCATGCTGTATACATCATCTTTTGTAGCTAATCGCCATCCTTCATATTCATCACCCGAATCTAACTGTGAAGATACATATTCGTAGGTATCTTTATTATTAATACCAAAATCCATCCATTCTAAACCCGTGGTTTCATCAATAAAGCTACCGTTTGTGGTATCTGTAATCAATCCAGCAGATGCTGTAAATGAAAATGCTAAAAACCCAATAACAGCTAATATTTTCTTGAACATATATTTTCCCTTTATTTTATATAGCGTTTTGATGAGGTACCACCAAAGCCATTCCTGTAACTTTAAAATCAATTATTTATTATCGTTTTGGTTTGTATTAAAAAATGCAGCCATAACGCGTTAAATAGTTATTTTTAGAACTGGCTATAGGATATAGATAAGGTGAATTTGAGGTAGGTACGTGTTTTTTTATTAAAAATGCAATGTAATGAAACAAAAAACTAACTCAAATAATGTATTGAATATTATAGCTTTTTGCTTGATTATATATTGATAGGTTTATATGGAAATTACTCTAAATTATTTAAGTTGATACATGATGTACACTATTGATGAAGAAGCACCAATCACAGCGTTAATCGTTGAATGGAAAAAGGGCAGTAACGCTTCATTCAATGAACTGTTCAAACACTGTTATCAGCATTTTAAGCATGAAGTTAGAAAACAAAAGTTAAAACAAGACAACAAAGTTAAGCCAGTAGATTTTTGTATTCAAACAACAACATCAATCGTTCACGACGCTTACCTAAAATTATCTCCTCATAGAGAACAAGCAGTCTGTAATCGTAAAGATTTATATGTATTAATTACTCAAGTCGTTAAATCTATTCTTTACGATCAGTACCGAAAAGCCACTTCACAAAAAAGAAATCCAAGTAACAACCTCATTCCTGAACGTTTTGAGAGCGAATCTTCAGAATTGCTGGCAAAATTACTCTTGGCAGATAAGTCATTAAAGCAAGAGAAATCACGTTGTACTGAAGTTTTGAACTTAAACGTTTTTGCCGGATTACCAGCAGAAAAAATAGCAACTTTATTGAGTATCTCTGTTCGTACTGTTCATAATGATTTGAACTTTGCGAAAGCCTGGTATCTAGATGAATTGAGCGCTTAGGTTATTATGAACGATTTATATGAATTATTTCAAAAGCTTGCCATTATTGATAAACCTTTACAGTCAACCTGGTTTAGTCAACTCCAGAACGAATCCCCTAAGAAAGCAAAAAAGTTAGCACAATTATTAAAGCACCGTGGTGTATCAACTGACGTCCTGATTGAAAAAATATTTTCTCCTTTAACCACTGTAGACAAACCCGAACTGAGATTAGGGAGGACAATTGATAATAAATACAAAATCGTTGAACTACTAGGTCAAGGTGGTATGAGTGATGTGTATAAAGCAATTAGGTGTGATGGCTTAATTGAACATACTGTTGCGATTAAATATTTTTCGCTCGCTGACACCTTTGAAACAGCCTTACAAATGATAAAAAAAGAAGCACAAATATTGGCTCTACTTGACCATCACTATATCGCTAGCTTCATAGATATTGGCCATGACGATAATTGCGAACCCAATATCATGATGGAATATGTGCAAGGTCAAACGCTTCACTCTTTTTTAAAAACAAAACCAGATGAGACGGTTTTATCTAAGGTTTATGAAACATTAGATAATGCTAAGGCGTATGCAGAAAAACAGGGTGTTACCCATGGTGATATCAGTTTGAACAATGTATTGGTCGATAACAATGGTAATGCAAATATTATTGATTTTGATATAGCGAGTTATAAGGTGATTTATTAAATGAACACTTCCCCACTAATCCCTGATATTTCAGGTGTATTAAAATGGTTTTTAACATTACCAATGATAATTTGTTTAATCTTTCCTGTTCTCAAGAGTGAACATGAAACTTATTTTTTATTCGAGGCTCTTCGATTTAATCCTTGGTTATTAGTCATACTTTTTTGTATAGGCTGCATCACAATGACCTGTGGTCATTACAAAAAACAGAATTCATTTTATATTGTTTTTGCTATCGTAGAATTTATTGTAATAGTACAAGTGTTAAAATTATTAGTAGATATGTTGATTTTAGATATTGCTACGCATGGTGGTAATTATTGGATTGCAAGTAGAGTAGGATACAACAAAGGAGAGAGAATTTTTGCAAGCTTCTTTGGTGTAGGCCTCCCAAACAGACGAGAAGAGTTTTCTATAATCTTTGGTTTCTACATTATCACTCCATTAGCTATAGCCTATTGTTTGATAAGTATAGTTCAATTATATATGTGCTGGGCAGAACTTAAAAAACGCAAAGCTATATCGTAGCTGATAACCATTGGTAACGAATATTTAATGTTTTTATCATCTCCAAGATATCTAACGTAGGGAAATAAAAGGGTTTGGTTCAACAATTGTTAATATTAGCAGAAAAAATGTAGAACAATTATTGAATGATAATTACCAAAAGCTCGAATTAGTTGCAGATAAGTTGTTAGAAATAGTCGTTATTGAGTGAAGATATTAATAAGTTATTTAATAGTTAAATTAACAGCACTTAGATAAAGTAAACCAAAAAATTATTATAAGGGAAATATTCACATGTCGTTGAATGGTTGGCAAAGTCTTTTTGTAGGTAGAGATAACGAAAAACAATTATTAAAAGATGCTTGGGTTAAAGCTAAATCGGGTCAGCCAGGATTTGTCGTTTTAAGAGGAGAGTCGGGGTTTGGTAAAACAACGTTGGTGAAAGAGCTTTATTCATGGTTGAGCCAGAATGAAAATGAAGGCCCTGTTGGATACTGGCCTGATACACTAAAAAACAATAATTACTCTATCAATATTAACCCATCTCCAGAAGATTTTATTAACAATAAGAGTATACCATATTTGTGGTGGGGCATAAGATGGAAGGATGTCGAACGGAATAAGGTTGAAAGTAATACGTGTGCATTAATTGAACAGATAAGCATTTTAGCGGCACATAAAAATGCATTAGAATATAAAAAAAGGGAACATGATAGAGGGTTAAATTCAGGAAAAATAATTGCTCAATTATTAGGAAACCTTTTACCTGTCAATATAGTTGATATAGCTATTAATATTACTGAACAAATAGAGTCATACAAAAATGAAAAGATAGAGCAATTAGAGCAAGAATATACAATAGAAGAGATGCAAAAAAAAATTAATGGAGAAGAAACAGCAAATCTTTTCGCTTTCTTTGTAGAGCTACTAGATGAAAATTATACTAAAGTCCCTTCTATTCCTTTAATCATTATTCTTGACGATGCACAATGGGCAGATGAAGAAAGTTTAAGGGTAATCGATAAGTTATTTGAAATGGCAACAGAGCGGAAATTTAAATTATTGATTGTTGCTACTCATTGGGAAGCTGAGTGGTATAAGCAAGCTAACGCTAATCAGAACAAAAACTTATCTACCATATTTAATCGCCTTAAATTGTTTACCGAGCATCAACAATTATCCAATGTGATGGAAATTATTGATTGTGGAAAAGTTAGAGAATTAGACATTATATTAAAACAAGCACTTCCTGGATTAACCGAAAATCAAAGCAGTATTATTCTTAAAAAAGTGGACGGTAATCCACTCATGATGCAACAAGTTATTTTATATTACTTAGACGAGCCCTATTTTTTTATTTCTGAAAACCCTCGACAACCATTATCATGTGCTGGTGAAGAAGAAATTGGTCATATTCCAACTGAGTTAATTGCTCTATGCAGAAAGAGGTTTAACAAGCTGGATTCTGAATTAAAAGACTTTATCTGTACTGCTAGCTTTTATGGCATGAAATTTCTATCTGAGTTTGTTATTGATACATTTAACGCTCTCAAATTACATAAGAGTATACCGCAAGATCTATTTAAACTCTGTATTAGCCCTCATGTTATTTTTACAAATACGAATCACCATTCAAATGAATTTCAACAGCGAATTTATTTTGAATTAGCAAAAGAGAGGCTCGAAAAGTTTAGCTTACGAGAAGGTAGGCAACAATATACCGATGTAATAGCTAAGGTCTCGCATCGCTGGCTTAAAGGAGAAAAATACAAGGATTATCCTGTATCAGAGCAAAGGTCATTATTTCAATGTTTAATAAATTGTTTTGATAATGAAGGGCCTAAATATTTTTCAGTTTTGGCATACCTTAAAATAAAAATGGCGACATTAGAGCCAAGTAGATATTCAGGTTCTATACCGTTTTGGCTAAAACAGGAGCCAGTACTTGAACAAATTTCTAACGATGATTTTTATTCATCACTTGAAATTTCAACTTTTGAACAATGTCAAATCCAAGCGCTTTTAGTTAGAGGGCTTCAATATGATTCAGCTATATGCTTAGGTGAAAAGATAAGCAAAAATTGCCTAACCATTTTGTCAGATACTCCTGGAGTGTCTTCTTTGTACGCACTGTCTCAAAGGATATTAGGACAAACCTATGAAAAAATGGCTGAGGGATCCCAACAAAAAGAAAATCAGCTTCAAAAGTCACTTAGCTATTTTATGCAGGCTTTAAAAACACGTGCCAATTTAATAGAAAATAACAAAGAAGACTTCGAGTATGTGAGGGAATACTTAAGTCTAAAAAATAAAGTTATCAATATATACATAAAGCTTGAACAATCAGAATTAGCTTTAGAATTGGCTCTAGAATCAGTTGAACTTTTGGACAAAACGATTGGGCTAACTAAGCCAATAAATGAGTTCTCGGTTTATCTGTTAACTCTAGATAAGATAGCCAGAATTTACGGTCATAGACGTGACTTTGATAAAGCATTGGCAACCTATGAAAAGTCACTTGACTTAATTAGTTCAGGGCGAATTAAAATCAATCCAGAATGGTATTGTTTTCATTATGAAAATGCGATTAATAATATAATTAGCACCTTAAATAAATTAGGAGGAATCGAGCGGATTTATGAGTATTTCACTCCTATATTTGAACAAAATCAGGAAGTAATTTCTAAAATCAAAAATGAGTTTTACAAAAATAATGAGCACTTTTCAAAAGTCGTTTTAACGCGAATAGCAATAGCAAAAGCATTAGATAAAATTGATCGAAGAGATAAGCAATGGATGGAAGAAAGGCTTACATTAAATCAACAACTTATTATTGTTCCGCTTGAACAAAGTATGGAAAAGTACGGTGTAAACCTGGCTGTCCTGGCTAGTTTAAGTACGACGCAAGAACGAGTTGCGGATATATTCAACGATATAGATAATACTAATTTATCACTAGAATACTACCGTGCTGCAATTGAGACGAGAAAATTAATCATAGAACATCGAGATCGTGGTATTGATCCCAGCAATGAAAAAATATTAGTAAGGGATAAAGTTGTAGAAGCATTTAGCTATAAAAGTCTATCTCGTTTATGCTCTTATACAGGACAAAGTAAATTATCAGTAGAATATAGTCGCTCAGCTTTAAAACTTACGTTATCCATTTTCAGCGAAGAAAGCGAGCAACTAAATAATATCAAAGCGGCTAAGTTGAACCTTATTTTCGCGTTAATCGATAATAAAGACTTTCAAGAAGCGACCTCTATCTGTGATGAAATAGTAAGTTCAATTGGTATCAATGGCGATTCTGAATCTATTAAAAACCTGAATGATAGGTCTAGAATTCAGGAAAGTGTAGGAGACGCTTATCATAGAGCGGGTGAAAAAGAATATGCATTGAAATATTACCAACGATCTTTTAAAAATGGGCAAAGACGAATAAAAGAATTTCAATCTAAAAATGTGCGTAATGTTGATCGTCTCCCTCATCCTTTTGAGAAATTGAGAATAAAAATAGATGATTTATCCACTGAATTGGCAACTAGCTAAAACGAAGCCTTATAATGATTAATAAGCTTTCTATTAACACTTAAAGGGATATTTTGTGAAAACAACTCAACTAATAGAACAACTTTTCGGCGGTGCAAATGTAGCCTGCCGTGATATGTCGGTTGACTACGGTACTCTAGCTGGAGCAGATACCTTGTTACCCTTTTTATGTCTTCAAATTGAAAAGGTAGGCGCAGGTACAGACGAAGAAAATAAAATCATAAAATGTAGTTACATTAAAACGGAAGAGTCTTTAATGTTTTTACAAGTTGAAAATTTTGAATTGCTCAACGTTGACCGCGCAGGTGCAATAATAAATGATTTTACCGATACAGCATTAGGAAAAAACTTTATAGAACGATTACCTAGTGGCGATTATGACATTACTAATATTGTGGTGCATTTTAGGCAAGAGCTGCAAAATATTGAAGATAATAAATCTATAAGTGCGGATGCGCTTTTTGAACTAATTAGTGAAGTTGTGTTTACGCCTGGGTCAGGTTTTAATTTGGTTAATGATGAAAGTAAATTGAATACGCTAAAGAAAAAAGAAGAGAAAGTGAATGATGAACCAAAAAGTTCGTTTAGAGAAAACGACAAAAAAAGGCTATTAAAAGCCTCTCGTCATAATATTCGAACTGAGTTTCCTAAATCAAATAAGCCGTTTGATCTATCCTCTGTTTTAAGTGAACAAAATTCAGATGTTAAAAAGTTTTTTGAAGAAATAGCCATACTTCAAGCTGCCCTCCATTTAAATAAATTTCCCGAAAAACACATTACTGATCTTAAGGGTAAAGACTTACCTAAAGTAAGTATAGAAATGGTATTCAACGCAACTATTGCTTCTCCGTTCGCACTTAAGTGTTTGGCTGATTACTTTAGTACGTTGCCTTATCAATTAAAGTTTTTACCTAGTACATTACAGGTTAGGTCGATATTAGATACCGTTGTTGATAAGCGCACTTCACAAGCAAATGAACAAGGTTCTAAATCTTGGTATTGCTATGCAATAAAGAAGGCTTCTTTACTTGTTTTTGATGATGATGTTGGTTTATGCCTAAAGCATGCATGTTCAAATGGCCAAATAGATTTAATTAATTTCTTTGATTCTTTATTAAATACCGAACACGCTGCGGTAGTCGGGTTTAACAAAGCTAACAGGGAACCAATACAAACATTACAAGTTGTTAAAGCGAGTAAGGCTTTAAAAGCACAGCTTTTGACCAAAGTAATAGGTCAAGATTCTGCTATTAATAGTTTAGCAAAAGGCTTTTTAGCTTCAACATTAAAGCCTAGCCAAGGTCCTAGGTTAATATATACCTTTGTTGGACCTTCTGGTGTTGGTAAAACGTATTCAGCCTCATTATTTGCTGAGTATTTAAAAGAAAATGAAGGTAGCGATTATATTTTCTCAAGCTATAACATGGAAGGTTACGCTGATGAAAGAGATGCCATGAAATTGTTTGGTAGTGGTAGTCAATATGTAGATTCTGCTTTGGGGCTTTTAACTACGTCAGTACGAAATTATCCACGACAAGTCATTTTATTTGACGAAATAGAAAAAGCTCATAATACAGTGACTACCTCATTACTAACCTTATTAGACTCAGGTGTAGTCAATGACAATACAATACAAGTACCTGTAGATTTCAGCCAATGTATTATTATTTTTACCAGTAATCTCGGGCAAGAAACATTTCTAAAAAATAAAACTGAACAATCTTTGAGTGTATTTGACGTATTAAAAACAGCAAAGAATCCAAATACGGGGGTGGGCTTCTCTCCAGAGCTTGTTAATAGACTGTCTAAAGGTTATCCGGTTATTTTTAATTCTTTAAAAATGAACCATCTTATTCGTTTAGCTGAAAAAGAGGTAGCGTCAACGTTTAACCACAAGGGTATAAGTTTCAATTATTCACCTGAATTTTCGTCCTTTTTATTGCAATCGATTTCACCTGACATCAGTGTTAGACGCTTACAAACATCTATTGCTAAATTTCAAGCTGATGTATTAATTGATGCTATCGAACATATAAAAAGTGATGTAAATAATGTGGCTATTGATGTGAAAATAGCACAAGCACTTCAAGTTAAAAATGAAGAAATAAAAGTATTATTTTTAGATGATGATCATAGAGTAATTAATGCTGAAAAACGTTTCAATTTAGCGTCGTCAAATACTGAGTTTGAAGGTGTAGAGGTTAATCATTGTCATCAGGTAGATGAACTAGAACAGAGCATTATTCTTTTTAAACCTGATGTGGTATTGCTTGATTTAGAACTAATAACGACCGAAGAAAAACTGCAAAGTGCGATAAATCTAATTAATGGCTGCGATAAACAACTTGCCATATTCACGTATATTGTTGATGAACAAACTAAAGTAAGTAATCTGATTGGTTTGAATAACGAAGTACGAGAACACTTTGTTCTAAGTTCGAATAATGCTGCTATACAACAACTAGATCATTTAGTTGAGCGTATACGTTATTATTTGATCACAGAGCGTCAAGTAAGAAAAATAACCCAACGACACCAAGCATTAACCTATTCAATGGAGTTTACTCATACTGATGAAGGTTTAGCACTTACACTAAATAACTTTAACTATGAGCAGATGATCTTTTCTGATGATTTAACTAATAGCGAATTTTTTGATTTCACACTGCCCGATATTTGTTTGAATGATGTAATAGGTTTAGCTCGAGCTAAAAAACGTTTAACCGAAGTGATTGGTTGGATGAAACAGCCTAAAAAACTTGCTTCTATGCAAGTTGAATTACCAACCGGTTTTTTATTTGCTGGTCCTCCAGGAACAGGAAAAACGTTATTAGCAAAAGCACTTGCCGGAGAATGCCAATTACCCTTTTTTAGTGTTAGTGCCGCTGATTTATCAAGTAATCATGTTGGAGGAACAACTGAAAACATTAAAAAACTTTTTAAAACGGCTAGAAAATATGCGCCTGCCATTATTTTTATCGATGAAATTGATGCCATAGGACGTAAACGCACGCATGATAGCCAAGGTGAGAGTAACCTTGTGGTGAATACATTATTGACTGAAATGGATGGATTCAACCAATCAGATGAACCGGTGTTTGTGCTTGCGGCTACAAATTACCCTGAAGTGTTAGATTCTGCTCTTACTCGATCTGGCCGGTTTGATGAAACTATTATTTGTGATTTACCTAATAAAAAGGCACGTAGTCAATTTTTTGAAATGTTTATAAAGAAACATCTATTGCAGTGGGAGATTATTGACGTTGAACCGTTAATAAACCGAACTCAAGGTATGTCATCAGCAGAACTTGAACAAGTTTTACGTGAGAGCTTATATCAAGCATTAAGCGATGAAGAGCCTGCTACGGTCAAACACGTTAATGAGTGCATAACACGTATAAGCTATGGCCTACCATCTGACAAAGTGATCATGAGTGATGAAGAGAAAAAGCGCACGGCATATCATGAAACAGGGCATTTATTAGCTTATAAATTACTCTTTCCAAACTTACCTGTAGATTTCATTACAATTATTCCTAGAGATCAAGCGTTAGGTTTTGTAGCAACTGGCCGACCTGATAAATATAATGGAAATACACGAGTAACGATCGGCTACCACCTTCAAGTGATGTTAGCTGGCCGAGTTGCTGAAAAAATACTTCAGGGGAGTAGTGACTTAGTTAGCACTGGTGCATCTAGTGATATTGAAAAAGCAACAGGTATGGCAATGAGCGCAATATTTGAAGGCGGACTTAGTGATGATATTGGTTCGGTAAATTTGAGTGTACTTACCAAGTTTGAAGAAAGTAATTTATTGCACACAGCGCAAGAGAATGTGCGAAAGTGGATAGCAGACAGTGAACAAGAAGTAGAAAATTTACTTCAAGAGAATGTTGAGTTGTTTACTTATTTTGCTAACGCCTTATTACAAAAAGAATCGATGCACAAAGAAGAAATAAATGATGTTATTGATAGCTTTTGGCAACTAAAAAATGTCCAATCCTGCTAATATATATTAGTGGTAATATCAATGTTAAATAAATGTTATGCAAAAGGTTAACAATCATTTTGAGTACTATTAACTGCATAAACTGATGTTAATTACGTACCTTTGAATATCCATGTAAAAACGTTATTTTATACGACTAAGTGTATTTGTTGTTGGGTTAAATTAATGTGTGCGAATAGAACATTTTCTAAAAAATATAATGAGTATTTTGAAACGTCATTTCTCGTCGAAGTTTTCGATAAATACCTTCAGTACTGTGAAAAACATTGTTTTTCCCCACAGTATTTAGCGTATGAGTTCGAGCAACTATTATGTCATGAAATTCCTGATGGGTTCGTAACTCAATTACTTTACCATGCCAAGCTTGAAGGTATGGATTCGAAAGTCCATATTGTCGATGTGCCTTAGTTGTTATAACTTTGGAAGTAACTGTTTAATATGTCATAGAAGCTTTTTCTGAAATTTGAGAACCCGAATTAGATTGTTTATATTGAGGTATTCATATGTCACAGATTCAAAATATCGGAAGAAGACTTAAGGAGAACGCCACACTACAAAAATTTATATATAGTTATTTGGAAAACAAAAAATTATGCTGGTTTGTCATTATTATATTAGTTGTTAGAACATTCTTTGTTAGTTATTACCATATTCCAACATCTTCTATGAACCCAAGTTTAATGGAGGGTGATATTGTCCTTGTAAACAAGTTGGCTTATAACGTAAAAATTCCATTTACTGATGTATCCTTCAAGTTAGGGTCTCCTAAGCGTGGAGATGTTGTTACATTTGACATAAATGGGATTAACATGGCAAAAAGAATTGTTGCTGTGGGAGGTGATACGATTCAATTTATTGACAATAGACTTTATGTTAACAAGAAGGTTTTGTCTTTAAAAAGATCTTTTAACAAATTGGTCAATGGCAAGAGATTTGAAAGACAAAAAAAATATCAATACCTTAATTTTAGTGAGACAAATGATTATAATTATTCTTATGATATTGTTTATGCAACAGGATTTACTAAAGAGCATTTAAGTAGGTTAATCACAAATACAAAGCCATTTACTATTCCTAAGCATAAATATTTTGCTTTAGGTGATAATCGAAATTTAAGTAAAGATAGTAGGTATCTCGGAACAGTACATGAGAAGGATGTTATTTCAAAAATCGAGTATGTTTTCTTTAATTACACTTCTGTTTGGAATTATTTCTTTGGAGATGTCACATCATTGAGATTTTTTGAAGTAATCTAATGTAAAGGTCTACTTGCTATGAAGTCAGGTCCAGAATATCTAACGAATATATGCAGAATAATGACGGTAAATATAACGTTCCCGGTGCGAGCAATGAAATAACCTCGAATGATGTGGTTTAGTTTACCAATTTACTAATTATGCGTCAGAAAATCGATAGACGAGGCATATTCTCTTGAAAGAATGCATGATGAAATAAGTTTGAGTCAGTTAAGTCAAACAGAGTAGAGAAGCTATTTAAAATGCAGTTTTTAGTTGAAATTCATTTTGTCACTAGAATTACCCAATAAGCAAAAAATATTTAGATTGTGGTTAGCTGTAAAATCCGACAGAAAATTATCTTTTACGTGTGTGTGGGGGGAATGTGATGGATTTTTAAGTTATTGTTACGGAGGTTTTCAATCATAATATTACTAATAATATTAGTTGCTGATTGCTTAACATAGTTATTTTCAGATGAAAGTATATAATCGAGAGCTTATAATGATTGAAATAATTACATTATCTTTTTTTATCTTTCTTGTTTTAAATTTCATAGTCGGGATTTTTAAAGAATTGCCTATTATATCTAAAAATTCAGAAGGAATTAGTTATACAATCTACACAATATACTTCATCTTTCTTTTTGGACTATTTGTGTATCACGCCTTTAAAGATGTCAATCTATGGTAATTTAAAACCTCGCTGTTATGCCACCCTATAGTCTTAGCTGAACTTTGTTGCTGGTTTCGCTAACTTTAATCATGGTTAATTTGAATCGGTCTTTTATTTCATATATGTAAATATTCTCCAAAGCTGTTAAGTGTAAGTTTAAAAGCACATCCCATACTTAACATGAAATTGACATTTTAAAACATAAGCGGCACAATCATACTATTGAAAAATAAAGTAATTTTAATAAGGATGTTAAATGGAAAAGCGTTTCGAGTCTTTGCTTTGGAGTAGCCGATTACTTCTACTTTTTGGTGTTATTTGTTGTGTGATCACAGCGGCAACTTTAATATTATTGGGTTGTGTTGAGGTCTTTCATTTATTACAAGGAATGTTCTCTTACCTAATTACTTTTAGTTCAGATGTTTCTCGAGATAACCTAGTACTTATGGTGATCGAGATCCTTGATACCTTCTTACTTTCTTCTATCCTATTTATCTTTTCCTTTGGCTTGTATGAACTATTTATTAGCCCAATTGAAGACTCTAAACAGCATCAATCAAAAGCCTTTCAAATTAGCAGTATTGACGAATTAAAAGCAAAGCTAGGTAAAGTAATCGTGATGCTGTTAGTCATAAAACTATTTTCGTATCTTGTTGAAATTAAGCCTCAAAATATTGTTGAAATTTTATATATGGCCATCATAGTTCTGCTTGTATCCGTTAGCCTTTGGCTTGGGCATGCAAAAAAATAACGGCCTTGATTAAATGAGCCTTAGCTAAGTACTTCCTAAATTTAAGATAATCATAATGAATCTGAACAAATTGCTTAACACTTTTTTTGAATATCGCACGGTACAATGCTCTGAAATGCCAATGGATGATTCTATGTTAGAGCAATCTGATGTGGTTTTACCTTTGGTTTTACTTTATATCCAGTTAGCAATCAAAAATACCAAGCTTGAAGATAAAGTACTTAAATGTAAATTGGTTAAACAAACAGAGTCGTTGTGTTATTTGGCCGCAGAAAATATTGAATTTATCGATGAATATATTGCGCTAAATATTATTGAAGAATTGGGAGGTTATAATGCAATTGAGCAGATTGAAGATAACCGTCCCTGTTTTGTAGAGATAGAGTCTTTAGTAACAATGTTTCGTAAGTATTTGCAAAATATACCAGAAAGACAAAGTTTAGACGATAATGCAGAGTTTTATCAGCATTATTCCCAAGTTTTCAAGCTGGAGTTAGATGAAGACTTTATCGAAACACAAATAGAGATAGCAGAAAGTTATTGGTATGAGGATAAACTATCAGTAAATAGCGCCATAGAAGATGGTGAAGCTCGTAAACTACCGTTTGAGCTGAAAGAGCAGTATGTACGGCTAAAATCACCTACTCAGCATTTTTTTGACGAACTCTCGGTTTTAGCATGCTCAGTCTACCTATCTGCACATCCATCAATCGAAGTACAAAATATTAAGGTAACAGAAATGCCAGAAATTGACTGTAGTCTGGTCCTTTCTGCACTTATCGGAACCCCAAGCTTTTTGACAGCATTGGCAAGCCAATTTCAGTGTCAACCAAGTCAAGTGTTAATGCCTGACGATGTCTACCATGCACGTAAAAACCTAAAGCATAAGGCTGTTACCCGAAGTTTTTCGGTAAACAATGAAACGACTAAAAACTGGTATCAAATAACAAAAAGCTTTGCAGCTAAACTCGTACTTAATGAAAACGTAAAGTCTTGCTGTGATTCTGCTTTTATTGATAACGAGTTCAATGTCTCATTATTTATTAAAGCATTATTAAAAATCAAACATCAGAGTATTACGAAGCTTAGCGTGTTAAATCAATGTGGAAATCGTATTGGCAAAGCGATAAAAGTTGAACAAAAGCTGAAGCGAGACTTAAACAAACAAGTTATCGGCCAGCGAAAGGCTATTGAAAGTTTAACTAATGGATACCTAACCTCTAATATTGGTTTAAGTGAAGGACCAAGGTTGATATTTACCTTCGCAGGGCCATCAGGTGTAGGTAAAACTTATCTCTCTTCTATTTTTTGTGATTTGCTAAATAAATATGAACAATCAGGCTATGCTTTTACTACCTTTAATATGGAGCAGTATGCAGACAAACAAGATGCGATGAAATTGTTTGGTAGCGGTTTACAATACAATGAGGCTAACCTAGGCGTTTTAACAAGTGCTGTAAGATCACAACCAAGGCAGATCTTACTGTTTGATGAAATAGAAAAAGCCCATCCCAATGTCACTCAATCACTACTCAGTATTTTGGATAAAGGCATAGCTCAAGACCAAACCAGTCAAGAATTTATCAGTTTTGACCAGTGCATTGTTATTTTTACTACAAACCTTGGTCAGGAAGTACTAGCCAATAATCATCAAAAACATCAACTGAATATTTTTGATGTATTACGTCATGCAGAAAATCCGGCAACTAAAACTAAGCTCTCGGTTGAATTCATTAATCGGCTAGCCAAAGGTTATTCAGTTGCATTCACTCCTTTACAGATAAACCACTTTGTTTATTTAGCAGAAAAAGAACTCAACAAACGCAATGATCACCAAGAGATGCTTGATTTTACCTGGCCAGAATACTTTGCCTCATTTTTGTTGCAATCTTTGGCTCCTGAAATAACGGCAAGACAATTAAGCAATTGCTTGGCCAAGCTCAAGGCTGAGATTTTAGTGAAAGCAAGTAGCCTAATTACTGAAGATATGTCGCCAATATCTTGCGTTATCAGCGTAAATGAAAATACGCCTGATCTTGACGTAAAACAATTACTGCTATTCGACAATGATTCCAGACTTAAATCCCAGTTAGCACAGTCTGAACTTGCTCTCTCAGCTAACATTATTGATAATTTCGAAGATATTAGAACCATGCTGGAACAACATCGACCTGATGCCTTTTTAGTTGATATAGAATCGGTTGCCAATGGCCAATTGTCTTTAAATGAAGTCACTGATCACGTTAATCTCATTAACAGTCGTTTACCAATATTTAGTTACCGCGTGGCAGATACACAAGCAGACAGCCTTGAAGAACAAACACTGATTCATAATGTAAGAGAGCATTTTGAATTAGATTTATCCACTTTTGAACAGTCGTTTCCTGCCATGCTTAAACGCATTAACTATTATCTGACCATGGAAAAAACCTTATTACGAATGACAACGCGTAATGAGCAACTACAATATCAATGTCGAGTTAAACGCAATAATAAGGTGCTTGATGTTTCGTTTACCAACCTTTCTTGTCGTCAGGTTATACAATCTAAAGATTTGCAAGAAACTAGTTTGTTTAATCATAGCCTGCCTGATAATTCACTTGATGATGTTATCGGCTTAGAAAGAGCAAAACGTCGTCTTAGTGAGGTCGTTAGCTGGTTAAAGGCTCCTGAAAAGTTACTGAATTTTGGTGTAAAAATACCCACAGGCTTTTTATTTGCTGGCCCTCCCGGAACGGGGAAAACCTTGCTAGCAAAAGCGGTTGCAGGGGAGTGTGAATTGCCCTTTTTTAGTGTTGCGGCGTCGGAGCTTTCATCACCTTATAGCGGAGGAACCACAGAGAACATCAAAGAGCTATTCAATACCGCGAGAAAATATGCGCCTTCTATTGTTTTTATTGATGAAATAGACGCCATTGCCACGCAACGAACGAATAACTCCGATAGTAGTTCTCGAGATAAAAACTTAACGGTAAATGCTTTACTCACAGAGATGGATGGTTTTTCGACTGCTGAAGCCCCTGTATTTGTTATGGCTGCCACTAATCATCCGCAGTTGCTTGATAGCGCAATTACTCGGCCTGGTCGGTTTGATGAAACCATTTATTGTGACTTACCCAATAAAAATGCCCGACTGATCTTTTTTAAACGCTTTGCCTGTAAACATAAACTGAACTGGCAAGAGGAAGATCTTCAACAATTAGTTTCTTCAGCTCAAGGCATGTCATCAGCAGAAATAGATCAAGTATTGCGTGAATCTATTTATCAAGCCGTAGGCGATAACAAACAATTAACCACAGAGTATATTAAACAAACCATGATCCGTATTGTTTACGGGGCACCGTCTGAACATATATTACTTGGTGAAGAAGAAAAGCGTCGCACCGCCTATCACGAAGCGGGTCATTTATTAGTTAATAAGATATTGTTTCCTAAACAACGTATTGATTTTGTCACCATAGAGCCAAGAAATCAGTCATTGGGCTTTGTTGCTACCCGTGCGGCTGAAGAGTATGAAAGCTATTCAAAACGACGGGTAATGAATCAATTACAAGTATTACTCGCGGGCAGGGTAGCAGAAAAACTTTGTACCCAAGATAGCGATGAAGTCAGTACCGGAGCGTCTAACGACATAGAAAAAGCGACTCAGCTTGCCATGCATGCTATTTATGAAGGGGGTATTGAAGCATCTGTTGGGCCCGTTAATGTTGCTATGTTAACCAAGTTTGAAGAAAGTGATTTGTTGTCTAATGCACAACTTGCAGTTAAACAATGGCTTGAACAGGCTGAACAGCAAGTAGAAAAGTTACTAACAGAGCATTATCAGCAGCTAACGTTAGTTGCTGAAACCCTGTTAGATAAAGAGTCATTGTTAGGCGATGAAATTGATCTTCTTTTTGATAATTAGATATTTGGAAAATATTGGATATGTGTTTTTAGGAATACAAATTAAGGAATATAAATATTGCTAACCAAGGCTACTCAAGGGATTAAGCAAAACGTGGGTGATAATGATTTACAAGATTTTTTTGCCATTAGTTTTTATTGGAAAAAATATTTTAATGTTTAGACGGTTTTTCAAACCGTTATTAAATTAACACCTGAATCGATTACCCATGAGTTTATTTATCTCAAGGATAATTACTAAATACTTTTATAGATTGATGTAGATGGAGATATTCACATGAAAGGACATGATAGATGACATTTATTTTTAAAGTTTTGTTTTTTGATATTATTTTAGGCTGGGGAAGTCTCTTTATATTTTGGTCCGCAGCAATATATTTTTGTTTTTGCGGAACAAAATCTTTAGCTAATATTACTAAGGAAAAAACTAGAGCTCTGAGTCACTTTTTAATAGGCTTGCCGTTTTTTTTAGTATTCTATTTCATCATTAAAATTAACGGTGTGCCTGAATACATGGTCTATGATCACGTTAAGCCCTTAAAATCTGAATATGGCATCGTTTATCCTGCGGTACAACTCCACCCATTATTACAATTTAGTCGATTTGAGCAAGAAGGAATCATTACTGCTGATTTAAGTAAGTTTGTAGGGAATGTTAAATTATTTAATGCTTTTAAGGTTCAGAGAATTCAGAATTATTCTTCAATTAATGGTTATGTGTCTTATGTTAATGAGGCAACATTATTTGGCTTATTTATCTTGTGGTATTTGTTTGTAAACAGACTCCATAACTCTATTTCCACCACTAGTTTATATCGGCATGCAATTGAAAAACCTAAGGTTTGTCATTATAAAGACTATCTTGATGCTTCGCAGTCAGTACGAATGTTTCAACCATTTAAGCGTAAGAAAGCTAGGAAAGCGTTAGCTGAAATTTCTAATATCTATAATAAACAATTGGTCTCGTATCTGGGGTTGCTCAACCATAAAAATCCTCATTCAATATATGATTCACTTATTGAACAATTAAGTCGTTGCACGGTGCACTCTCCAACGCTTAATGTAGATGTTATCTTTGAACAAATGCCATCTAAGCAAGAAATAAAACTTATTGATGATGTCATGGATTATGGTTCAGACAAAACGTTGCCAACTAGTAAACAGTTGTCTGATGGATTTTCTAGTATTTTAACCACCACACTTAATAATTTTTTATCTGAAGATTACATTGTCTCATCCTCGTCACTAACGGATACAGATATCCAGATAAAGCTACCTTTTAGAGTCATTTTTCAACAAAACCCACTTATATATCTTCTAGAGGAAGTAGACAAAAAATTCACATGGATTGCTTTTGCTTCAATAATAAGTGCCCAAGGAAACAGCTTCCAATTTGATGGCTACTTTGAGAATAAACCAAAGCACACTGGTAAATTTGGTGTAGATAAATGGAAAGATGTTGCTACGATTTTTATGTCCAAAACATTAGTTGAAAAATTCCTTCAGGGAAATGCAAATAATCAAACAGCTTTTATTACCAAGAGTAAAGAAAAAATTGCAACAGAGTTAGCTGCATTAGCACAACAAAAAAACAACCTGTTCGATGATGTTTATAAAGAAACCTTAAGTGCGGCGAAAGGAGAAATGGTTGATCAAGCTATTGCTATTGCAATTAAACAAAATAGTGACTGCTTTGATTTGATATTTGCCAAAACTTATGATCTTACGATTACTAATTTAGATGGCGTATTTGCTGACTTGTTAAGTTCTGGCTTATTTAGTTTAGCTGACAGCTTAGAAGGAGAAGGTTAGGTATGCTTAGATTATGTATTTTTTTCTTACTTGCTAGTTATTCCATTTATGCCCACACAGGATCAGTAAAGAAACTTATCAAAGAGCAAGTAGTGTCTCAACCTTTAGAATACACCTTTAAAAAAGTATTTGGTTTTATAAATATCAATTACTTTATGACCCTTAAGCAAACAAATAGAGTTCATAGTGCGACTAGAGGTAAGGGGATAAAAGTAAAGATAAAAAACTTTCAGACGAACGCTAAGTTTTCTGTGGTACCGATAAATGCTATTGGGGTGCAGAAAAGTTTATTTGAATCAAATCTACTATTTCCAGGTTCTTATAAACTCATAGCGAAAAAGGGAACTAAACTTGGTAAGTTGAATGTTTCAAAAAATATAATGATAGATTATTATCAATTAATCAAAGCTACGGGGGTAAAGAGTGATTTGAATTTTGGGCGGTTAGAAGTTAACTTAAAACCTACGAAAGCTAAGGTTAAAATTGATAACTATGATATTCCTTACAATAGTGGCATGCAACTTCCCGTAGGTGATTACCGCATTTCTATTTCAGAAGCTGGGTATAATGCATCTACTAAAAAAGTTAGTATTTCAAAAAATAAAATAACTAAAATAAATGTAAGTTTGAAAGCACTTTCATCTAAACCTAAAGCCAAACCGTTAGTTTTAGTTAGTAAGCTACCTATCGTTGTTGCTAAACCACAAAATGAACGTAAAGAAAAACCTATAAAAATTCAGGATAAGGTTCATGTCAATGATTCAGTTGAACGAATCACTGTAGTAGGTCGTTTAGTACCCCGAGATATATTATTTCACTTTGAATTAAATAATAAACTGAGAGACCGAGTTACTCTGGTTATCGATAATGAGCAAATAGAACCGATAAAAATACGTAAGAAAACCAGAAATAAAACATTTGTATTAGAAGCTGAGATTTTACCTGGGAAGTATCGTGCTAAATTATATACTAAGAAGCACGGAGATTTTGATTTGGGTGAAGTTGAAATTAAAAATCAATCGATAAATAATTTGAATTACTTTTTAACCTTGCATTAAGTCAGCGACACTTTTATTTAGATGCCGGTTTATATTGGTTAAGGTTTTTGATGTATCTCATCCGATTAACTGGGTTTAAATCTTTATATTACAATGCAAGTAATATGAAATAGAACAATTTGGCTGACAGAGTTTAATGAACGTCAAATAAATGCGGAAAGCTAACTTATGACAAGTTACCCAAATACTATTAACTTTCAAAATTTTCACTTTATGGAGCAACTCCGTAAGGTCGAACTTTGTGTTTTTGATTTATACCCAGAGCAAGACGACTCCTTAGTAGATTGGCCATTTGAAGATAAAGTAGATTTTTATATTCAGGCTTATGCGCTCAATGCGTTGGAATGCTTACTCAATAAAAATCTAACATTTGACCAGTTTAAAGCCGCTTTTGAAAATAACATTGTGGCACAAAGCAAAGGTACTGGTGAAGAGTTTTTTTATAAAGATGTACGCTTATTCTCAAAAAAAATCAGCATGGATGATAATGCTGACATGTATTACAAGTTAGTTATTTAGTCAAAGTAGTAGAAATATACAACTAATATAAAGCAACAAATCAAGGAAGAATATGACAACTTTTTATAACGATTACATCAGTGACTTACAAGGCTCTCTTACCACTCCGCTACTTATTGAAGTTCAGAATAAACATATAGATCAACTCAAAAAAGATATTCCTGATTTTTCAGAAATAGCTGCTTATGAAAATGCATACAATGCTGAGTTATATGATGTCCCAATGACCAATGTCATCACTATTAATGCGCAAGCGGGTAAAGAAGCTCAGATATTTAGTGAAATATATCACCTTATTGGAAAGGAACTTAGGAATAAACTTTTAATAGACAGTGCATTGAAATTTTCTATTTTTTTTACTGCCCAAGGAATCGGCGATATCATTGGTGGAGCCTTAGACGGAAAGGTGTCTGAATCGCTGAAAGAGATTCTTCATTGGTGTAAAGAAAGCTTAGGTGAGAATCTTTTTACTGACAAAGCAAAAGAATATGTTGTTGAAAAACCGGCGAAAACTATAGCCGATAAAATAGAAGATGTTGCAGTTTTTGGCGCGAATAAAGCGAATAGTAAACAGAAACTTGGGCGCAAGCTTCATCTTAATGACAGTGCACAAGCAAGTTTGAAAGGCTTAGCAGTCCAAATGAGTGGAAACCAAACACCGCATCAAGCAATGCAATTTCTCCTAGATTTGTTAAATGTTTTAGGGAAGGATGCGCCTAAATTGATTGTTATTAACAATCCATTTAATTTAGACGCAGCTTCACTTTCTTTGCTTTCTTTATACTTTTCACATGCTAAAGACCTAAAACAAAAAGTTAGTCACACAGAGGAAGATAAAATAACCACATTACACCCAGGGGTGTCCGTGTTGTTTAATTATACTGAGCAGCAACCGTTTGATACGCCAACGGATGATAATGTAGATATTCAGAAAAAACTAACTCGTTTACGCCACATGGTGCAACGTTACGGCATGCTAGAAAAAGTAGGGGCAAGTATCCCTATTCCTGCCGTTCGTGCTAGTAGCTTTGTTGGTCGAAGTGATGAACTGGACAAGTTATCAAAAGAGCATTATGAATTTATTGAACAGTGTCAACAAGGTGAAAACCAGTCCCAAAAAAGTCAATTGACATTAATTAAGGGAGAACCGGGTACCGGCAAAACAGCACTAGTGAAAAAACATTTAGATAAGTTATATACTGGCTCGGATAAATTAGCCAGCAGTCAAGTTAGGTTAAAACTCTTAAACCAAACAGGCCACAGCTCAGAAGTCACTGGACTCGCCTCTTTACAGGATGCAATACAAGCAGAGTTGGTTCGGCTTACTCAGCTTTATCAAATAAAAAAGTTAAATATTGTTGAACGGCAAATTAACGACAAAAGAATAGAGTGGGAAAAGGCTGAAGCTCAGTTTGGACAAATAAATGTAAAAACTGGCTCATATAAAGAGCAATATGAAGCTTTAAAAGCAAATAAAACTAAAGTTATTAAAAGCATCGAAAAGTCAGCTAAATTTATCTTAGGCTTCTCAGGCTTTGGCTCTGCATATGACGGAGCTAAATCATTGTTGGATGGCTCTAGAATCAATCAGCATAAAAACCAAATTATTGACGCGCAAAAGAACCAAAACAACCAATATGCAAAACAAGAGCAATTCGACTTACTAACTCTAGCGATAAAAGAGCTTCAAACCGTATCAAAGTTCATCGATAAACAGGCTGTAAAATTGCCACTCTTATTATTTGTTGATGACTTTCAGTGGATAGATGAGTTGGCGGCTGAATTTATATTAGCCCACCTATTGCCTGCTTTCCCAACAGAATTATTGTTTACTGCTCGTGGATCAGACAGTGAAACCAGTTATAAACTGGCAAAAGAAGGTCAAAAACATTCGCCTTATAAATTAGCGCTGTTTGATGCCGCAAAGCTTTCAACCATTAATATAAATAGTAAAACACTACCAAACACTCTAGTCGAAAATAAACTGATTATGGTTCAACCGGAAATTGTAATTAAAGGCATGGGTCATAAAACACTGTCTGATTTAATAAAACAGACCTATAAAAAGTCGAGTGAAGCGCAAATTGATACCATTGCTAGTGCGGTAATAAAGGCATTAAGCACAGCAGACATTAACGAAACAACTCAGGTTGTTACATTATTTGCTATTGAAACACTTAACTTAATAAGTGATCCTGCTTTTTATCAAAAAAACAAACTGCTTACCCCGTTAATAATACAACCTAAAAAAGGTGTGTATGAAATTAACGGTTTAGCAAAGCAAGTGTTAATCAATACAGTAGAAAATATTTTTACGCTATTACGAGATGCGCATACGCAAGCGTATACTCACGACAGTTTACAAGGTAACAGCAGCAATCATTTTACTTTGTCTTCCTACGCCGTAATGGAAGAGCGTTTATTTATCATTGGTCAATATTTTAACGAATACAGCGATGCAGCCATCTTTAGCTTGCAATTGTCAGCACTTATAGGTACGCCGTTTGACAGTGACCTTGTGCGTGAATTAATAAGTGGCTTAACTAATATCAATGAAGAAAAACATCCTGGATTAACACCTATAAAAGAGTTATTGAAAAATAATTCTCAACAAGCACTTTCGCCAGAGCACTTAGAAGTATTAGAAGAGGTGTTTGCAATACTTAAGCGCTTACAAGGAGGGGATACTAAGTACCAATACCATCATGGTTTATTTGCTGTGTTTTTACGTCAACAGGTTAAATATCGTTTAAATGAGTTGTTTAATTATCAAAAAAATACGTATGCGGTAAATAAATTTATTTCCTATTGTCAAAAAACATTAGCAAGTAAACTTAAGAAGCTGAATGATGCAGAGCAACTGTCATCTGAGATGTTTGAGGGTAAATTATACCATTTAAACTCTCTTTTTTTGTTGCATACTTTGGCTTTTGAGATAGATGAAGATCGCTGGGCCGAAGATTACATTAGCAGCATAAATATCCTTGCTAGATCTTATCATAGCGTAGGTCGATTGAATGAGGCGATAACTCTGGGAGAAGAGTCTCGTGATATTGTCAAGGAGCTATATGCTGAGCAACCAAGTAGCTGGGCAGAAAATTACATTAGCAGCATAAACATACTTGCTAGATCTTATCATAGCGTAGGTCGATTGAATGAGGCGATAACTCTGGGAGAAGAGTCTCGTGATATTGTAAAGGAGCTATATGCTGAGCAACCAAGTCGCTGGGCAGAAAGTTACACTATCAACCTTAATAACCTAGCCTCCTTCTACAGTAGAATTGGTCGAGTGACTGAGACGAGAGTGCTGTTAAAAGAAGTGCGTGATATTGTCAAGATGCTCTATGCTGAGCAGCCAAGTAGATGGGCAGAAACATACACAACCAATCTGAATAACTTAGCCTCTTTCTACAGTAGCGTTGGTCGAGCAACTGAGGCGATAGTGCTGTTAGATGAGTCACGTGATATTCTAAAGAAGCTCTATATCGAGAAGCCAAGCTGTTGGGCAGAAAGTTATACCACTAATCTTAGTAATCTAGGCGCTTCATACCAAAGTACTGGCCAAGTGGTTGAGGCGATAACGCTCTTAGATGAATCGCGTGTTATTTTAAAGGAGTTCTATGCCGAGCAGCCAAGTCGCTGGACTGATAGTTACACGAACTGTCTCAGCAACCTAGCCAGTTCTTACCAAAGTTTTGGCCAAGTGAATGAGGCAATAGCACTCTTAGAAGAATCGCGTGATATTCTAAAAGTCCCTTATATTGAGCAGCCAAGTCGCTGGGCAGAAAGTTACACCAGCAGCCTTAATAACCTAGCAGTGAGTTATCAAAAAGTAGACAGAGTGGACGAGGCGTTAGTGCTGGGAGAAGAATCGCGCGACACTATAAAACCACTCTATATCCAGCAGCCAAACCTTTGGACTGAAAGTTATATCAATAGTCTCGGAACGTTAGTCTATTTCTACAAAAAGGTTAATCGAGTAGCTGATGGAATAGTGCTGGAAGAAGAATCGCGTGATATTGTCAAGGAGCTCTATGCTGAGCAACCAAGTCGCTGGGCAGAAAAATACACTACCAACCTCAATAACTTAGCCTACTCCTACTATCGCGTTGGACGAGAAGATGAGGCGATAGCACTGGAAGAAAAATCGCGTGATATTGTCAAGGAGCTCTATGCTGAGCAGCCAAGTCGCTGGACAGAAAAATACACAACCAACCTGAATAACTTAGCCTCATCCTACTGTCGTGTTGGTCTAGAGGGGGAGGCGATAGCGCTGTTAGATGAATCGCGTGATATTCTAAAAGAGCTCTATGACGACCAACCAAGTCGCTGGGCCGAAAGTTACACAGCTAGCCTTAGTAACCTAGCTGTTTCTTACCAAAGTCTTGATCAAATGATTGAGGCGATAGCACTGTTAGAAAAATCACGCGATATTGTCAAGGAACTCTATGTTGAGCAGTCCAGTCACTGGGCAGAAAGTTACGTCATCAAGCTCAATAACCTAGCCGCTTGTTACCAAAATGTTGGTCGAGAGGGGGAGGCGATAGAGCTATTAGAGGAAGTGCGCAATATTGTAAAGGTGCGCTATGCTGAACAGCCAACTTGTTGGGCAGAACGATACACTACTAATATTAATAACCTTGCCATCTTCTACAAGAGCGTTGGCAGAGTAGATGAGGCGATAGCACTGGAAGAAGAATTGCGTGATATTCTGAAAGTGTGCTATCCGAAACAGCCAAGTAGTTGGGCAGAAAGTTATACTACCAACCTAAATACTCTAATAGCCTTCTACAAAAGTGTTAACCGAGTGGATGAGGCGTTAGGGCTGGAAGAAGAGTTGCGCGATCCATTAAAGGTGCTCTACGCCAAGGATCCAAGTCGCTGGGCCGAAAACTATACTAGTTGCCTCATTAGTCTAGCAGCCAGCTACAGCAGTATTGGCCGAGTAGATGAAGTGATAGTACGCTTAGGAGAAGCGCGAGATGTTAAAAAAGTACGTTATGCTGCACAACCAAGTCGATGGGCAGAAGATTACTCCAGCCTCCTAAATCCCCTTGTATTCTCTTACAAAAAACTTGGACGAGTGGCAGAGGCTATAACAGTGGAAGAAGAATTGCGTGATATTCAAAAGGTGCGCTATGCCGAGCAGCCAAGTCGATGGGTAGAAGATTATACGCGCAGCTTAGGAAACTTAGCGGTTAGTTATAAATCGATTGGCCGCACCTTAGAGGCGATAACCCTTGAAGAGGCAACGTTAACGATAAGAGAGAAGCTTTATCAAGAAAACAATGTTCGCTGGGCGGAGCATTACACGCGCAGCCTAAACAACTTAGCTGATAGTTATGACGACAATAATCAAAATGAAAAAGCATTTGCTTGTTACAAAAAACTAATTACTTTAGTTAAAGATAAAAGTAACGGTGATTTCAGTAAATACAGTATTAACTTATTGCGAATATTGAATCGGTTAAAAGAGTATGAAGCTTTTGATGAGCTAGCGCTAAAACATCAATCGGAATTAATGCAAAACACTCTCGAAACTTGGATACCACATAATCAAACTTGGTTATTAGGCGTTTGGGGAAACTCTTATCATGAACGCGGATTAACTCATCAAGCTAAAGAGAAAATCAGTCAGATGAATTTACTTATTCAAGAACATAATTTGGAAGGTTTTGAAGCATTTGATGAACTAATCCAGCAGTATGTTTTGAGCTAACGACGCGCTAAGATACGCAGGTTTTAATAATCTATAAACCAGCGTATCGGCTTTATTTAGCTATGCATTGCGATAGAGTCTTAAAGCTACATTTTATTTACAGTAATGCTCATTATTGTCATATACATGGTAAATAAGACCAACTAAACACAGTCCTGGAAATAAATAAGTAAAAAAGGGAAAACTATGCGAAATAACCAGACCAAAGCTAATGTGGGAATATTTAAACCAGACAAAAATAATGGCTAAAATAGCACTTAATATTAATGATAGAACAGCCATAACCCTAATTAATGAACCCGTACAGTAAGGTTTATTTGGAAAAATGTCGTTGTGTAACCAAGCATGGAGAAACTTGATAGCAATACCCAAAGGTATTCCCATATAAAATGCTTCTATAAACTCTACTCGCATACTTCTTCCCTATGTCGTTAATTTTGTTATTTTAATACGTATAAGTTACGGGTTAAGCTGTTGCCAAATCCTCAGCTTCTCAATCGTTTTTTGCTGGGTTATTTTATTCCATAGTTGCCTGTAGTTAAATAATACACGGTCAATACTACCAACAATTTGTTCTCTTTCTATAGAGCCAAAATAACGTGAGTCGTGGCTCAGTTTACGGTTGTCTCCAATCATGAAGTACTTACCCGTTGGAACAGTGAATAGAGGGCTCTTTGTGACTAAGCTACTTTTAATATAATCAGGTAAGTCACTAGCAAAAATAATATTATAATTTTTCTTTTTTGAAGCAGATATATTGTTAGTTTCTTGGTATACACTAAATGAATACTTACTGGAATAGGACAGTTCTTTGTTTTTGATAACGTTCATTGTCGTGGCTTTCAAGGGGTGTATGCTGCCATTGATATAAAAATTATTGTTAATAATTTGTACGGTGTCACCGGGTATCGCCATTACTCGTTTAACAAATAATGACCCTTTATTGTCAAAAACGACAATATCACCACGTTGTGGATTATTTATCGCGAATAGATTTTTACCCCAATAAGGAATTTTAATATCAAAAGCGAGTTTGTTTACTAAGGCATAATCACCTTCAATTAGGTTGGGGTTCATTGACACAGACGGAATGTAATTCCAATTAATAATCGTACTTCGAATAAAAAATAAAGTTAATAAAAACCAGAAAAAACCTTGGTTGTTTTGATATAAATTTACCTGTAAATTTCTAAGGTTATTTGGCGTCAAATTTACATTCATTATACGCATAAAGGTTGCGTGTCATTTGTCGTTGAATCGGTAAAATTAGCGATATCAAAATCGACGATATTGGCGTTGCCATTAATATCCACCAGTACATTATTTTTAGTTAAATCCCCATGAGTAATAGCTTTGCTTTTTGCATGTGCTATGGCTGTTTTAAGTGTTTCATCAACTTTGTTTTTTGCCGCTTCACTTGGTGAGCTATTTAAAAATTCATATAGGGTGATGCCGTTTATATATTCCATCATAATGTTTGGCTCTTGATGATCATCATGACCAATATCAATAAAGCTGGCGATGAATTGATGATCAAGGTTTGCCAATAACTGCGCCTCTTTTTTAATCATATTAAGGGCTGTTTTATTTGAGTCGGCTAAGGCGAAATATTTAATAGCAACGGTATGTTCTATTAAGCCGTCTATTCGCTTGGCTAGGTAAACATCACTCATACCACCTTGGCCAATTAACGATTGAATTTGATATTTGTTGTTTATTAAGCGTCCGATACGAATACTTGTATCTTCGTTATTAATGATCCCAAGATGTAAGTATTCGAGCATCTCGTTGGCTGAAGAACCACTGTGTTCTAATAAGCAGGATAACTCGGTTGCTACTGTTGAATTCTGTTGATGCAGTTGTGTCATTTTCTGCGCTAATAATTCTTTTGGCAAACTTGAGTATTCTGTAAATAATTCATAAAGCAAAGACATAGGTTAAAACCCGTTGAAGTGGCTATGATACCAAGCATGCGCAAATTTGAGTTCATTTTGTACTGTACGCAGAGATATACTATACATATCAGCAATTTTCTTTGCATTTAATCCAGCAAAAACATTGAGCTGAAGAAGTTCTGCTGCCCGGGGTTTCTCCTGTACCAGCGCATTATAAACGCGTTCCAAGTCACAGATTGTTTCCGCAATGTTACAGTCGTATTCAGGCTGTTTTTCTTCCTGAGGCAGGGTGTTTTTCTGCGCATTTTTACTGCGAGATTGATCCTTCATTATTGAATAAACAACCTTACCAATAAGTCGATAAAAGTCTGCTCTGTTATCAAGTTTTGCACTGGTTACTTTGCCTAACCGAGGATAAAGGTGATTGATAATATCAGTGGTTGAATCAATACATACAGAGACTTGATTGACATTAGTTTGTTGGTTATTTAGGTTTTGAATTTTGCTCTTGCGTATTTGATGTCGAAACTGTTGGTAGCATTGAATAAACAATTCATCGTAGGCAGTTTCATCGCCATTTTGCCATTGAGTGAGTAGCTCAGTTACCGGCACGTCTGATAAAAATTTTATGTCCATATATCTGTTTTTATTTGAGTTGTTATAAATATGCTAACACGTGACATTTAATGCTTCTAGTTTAATGATCGTTTATTTAACAAAAAATAAATATTATATTTTTTTCGTTTTTAGTTCATTGCAACGTGTCTTTTCGTTTTAAAAATAAGTGTCTAAGGTGACATCATAATTTTTTAAAAGGTAATTTGTAAATATGGAAAATCAACAAGTTGTGAGTTACAACAAAACTAATGCTTTAGGCCATTTTCAAGTGATGAACAAACTTGGAGCAACGTTTTTCATGCTCTTTATAGTAGGTGCTTTTTTACCCCTAGCTGATTTAGGTGGCTGGTCTGATCAAACATTTAGTTTATACAATATTGCAAACCCAATGGTGTTGTTGGTTATCGCAACCTTAGGTGTGCTTGTTACCTTAACTGGCCTTAGCCGCACAGCTTCAAGATTGTTATCTTTAGTGTTTGTGGCTCTTGTTGTTGGCTGGTTTTTAACTCAGCTTTACGACATTTATGATATGGCAAAAGTAGCGAGAGAAATAAGAGGGCGTGACTTTGAGTTCAAACACTTTGCGCGTTCAATAAAAAGTATGGCTCAAGGCTTGCCAATCAACAGCGCAGACGACCTTTTTTCGGTGGCTAGTATTTTATTAATGGCTTCTTTTATTGGCTTAGTGGGCTGTATCTTTTCTCCTCGTTATAAAGAAAACAAGCAATTTAAAGCGGCAATTTTAGGTCAGCCAGTTGAAGTAAATGAATCAACATCAACAGGAGATAGCACAGAGGTTAATTCTGCTAAAGCCTCTTCACTTGTAACTAACCTAAAAAGTACTTTGAGCTTAGTTATTACTAAAGCTATAGCGTTCATTAAATATGTTTATCAAATTGTTAAGCCCTTGATTAATGCACTGCTAGATAAAGGCGCAGATATTATTTGCAAACAACAACCCAACTTAAAACGTGAACAAGTAAAAATGGTATTGCTTGGGGTCATAGTTGTTCTAATTTATCTCATCATTTTTTGATTTTTAATCACCTATAACGAATAAAAAATATAATAAAGGACAGATTATGAAATGTATAAAATCACTTGGTTTGGTTGCTATAACACTATCTCTAACAGCATGTGGTGGAATAAAAAGCCAAGCAGAAATTACACAAATGTCACCAACAGAAGTCGCTGTGCTGGCTTGTAATGCATATAAAAATATTGAATTAGAGCAGCTTCAGTTTTTATTTCCTGAAAAAGCGTACAAAAAGTTTATTAGTAAGACAAGTAAGTATCCAGAGAAGTTTGCTGCGTATGTAGAAAATGCAAATTGTAAAATTAAAAATACAGAATCCATAACTTATAAAAAGATAGATTCAACTCGTATTACTTTTGAAAAATTCGATGTTATTAAAGTATTTAAAGTAGATGGTCAGTATCAAATAGCAGTAGAAGGATAAACACATTATGAAAAAAACAATAATACTCTCAGTTCTAGCAGTCTTAGTATTAAGTGCTTGCGGCGACCCAAAATATGAAGCCAATGAAATTGCACAGCAAGCGTGTATTGCCGATAAAAATAGCGATATAGACACCTTAAGTGACTTGATGAACGATGAGATGTTTGAAATGAACAAGGCAATGCATGAAAACGCGGATCCGTTAATGAAAAACATATTAAAAATGCTTAACTGTGATTTGAAAAGTACGGAAGTATTAGATGATGGTAGTTATATCGTTAATTTCAAAAAACATAATAGTTATGAAGTCAAAGAGGTTGATGGTGATTTAAAAGTTGTTGGCGAGCAGTATTTTTAAATTCATTCTGTTTAGTTTCGTATGATAATCATCTGAAATTAAAGATGATTGTTATTTGTTTTCCGTTTATCATTGCTGTCTATATTGGACTGGAAACTCTCTAATAATGACAGGGAGTTACCACTTAAAGGATTTAAAAATGCTCACAAAATTTGTGCGTTCAGCACTTTCAATTTCATTTTTCACGGCAACATTAGCAATGGCAACATTTGCAAGTGCCTCAGACCTCGTTGACTTTAATACAACACACGTTTTTCCAACTGATAATTTTGACTTACAACGAGCTGTTGAAGGCTTACGTCACGCCCCTTATGATTATTGGACTGATATTCGCTGGAATGAAAAATCTCCATTGGGTACACCTATAACTATCAAGTTTGCTTTTTCAGGAAAAACGATAGGGGGACGTGATGTCCGTGATTTCTATCCGCGTGAAAAAGAATTAATTATAGGTGCTTTAACTAGTATTAGCCGAGTTTCAGGGATCAGCTTTGTTGAAGATGATCCTATAGATAGGACTGAACGGTATGACCTGTTATTCGAAAATATTGCGGGTGATATATCTTTCTCAGGGCTACCAAGTGGCCATAGTTCACCAATAAATAGTGATGATTGTGATAACGGAGGAACTGACTGTGAAATAGGTGCAAGACTTATAGATCTCAGTGTTAATGGACTACTTGACTATCTTAATCCACAACGCGAATTCGATGAGGCCAATTGGGTAGTAGACTATAAGCACGATTTATCAAAAGCCAAGTCTGAATTGCTTTACCATATATTGCAGTCGCTAGGTGTTTACCCTTCAGATCATGCAGGGGTAAATGTAAAGCTAACCAGTGAATATGATAATAAGTTTTATACTTTAATGTCTTCAAATATTGGGAATTCTTCATCTGAAGTATTTTATCCTACTGATTTAAAAAAATATGATGTAGCGGTATTACAACACCTATACGGCAAAGCTGAAAATACCAATACGGGTGATACCTTGTATACCTATGATGATTCATATGATTTTCATCAGATCATTTATGATGTTGATGGAGTTGACACCCTTAGTGTTGCTGATACTGCCCGAAATAATATTATAGATTTACGCGCAGGCGCCTTTAGTTCAATAGCGCCAAATCCTACTGGTTTTTATGATAAAAATATTGGAGGAGAACATTTAAACCGTAGTAACAATAATTTATCAATTTCTTATGATGTGGTAATCGAGAACGCCATTGGTGGTAAAGGGGATGATGTTTTAGTTGCTAACTCTGTAGCTAATATGCTTGATGGTGGTGGCGGTATTGATATCGCTAAGTTTGCTGGCAATAAAGCTGATTATACTATTGAAATCATAAACGCTTATACGGTAGAGGTAACATCGGTGGTGGTTACTGAAGATAAAGATAGTTTGGTTGATTTTGAATTTATTCAATTTGCAGATGAAACCATTGTCATTAATAAAGCGCCTGTAGTTACTATGCCTGAAACAATTACAGTGAGAGAAGGGTTACAAGCGAATATTGCGGTTACAGTTACACAACCAGATAATGATATTCATAGTTATACATGGACTCAACTTGATGGTATAGAATTAACACTGGAAAACGCAGATAACTTAAATGTTAATTTTGTTGCCCCTAGCGTTGATGCCCAAGAAACTATTAACCTGCAATTAGTAGTTTCAGATGGTGCTAACGTTATAACCAACACTGTTACTATTATTGTAGTTCCAAACAACACACCAATAATAACTAATGTTACAGCAGACCAAACTGTTGATGAACGAACAACGGTCATATTAACTGTTACCGCTACTGATGCCGACAATGATGCGCTAACTTACCGTTGGGTTGTAAATGACGCAACAGTAATATTAACGGGTGATACGACTGAGACTGTTTCATTTACTGCCCCAGATGTTACTACGTCAACTAACTTAACCGTTCAAGTATTTGTGACAGATGGTTTTGATGAGGTTAGCAGTGAAATACGAACAGTAACTGTTAATAACATTGATACAACGCCAGACCCAGTTGTTACTCCAGCTAAAGAAAAAAGTAGTGGTGGCTCTTTTGGTTATCTTATCTTGCTAATTGCGGGTTTAAGATTATTTAGAAAGTAAATATACTTAGCGTTGGCCTCGTTGTACAAGAAAGCCAGTTTTATTAATTAACTAAACTGGCTTAACTTAGCTGAAAACAGCCAAGAATATTATCAAAGCCTTTAAACATAAAGCTCTCCTGTGGGATTGGTGTAAGGATGCTCGGCTGCCCAAAGAATTTAGTCGACAGCGAGCGCATCCTTACTCAGCTTCGCACTGAAGGTTACGATGTAACCAATAGCTACGATGATGCAGAATTAGTGATTGTAAATACCTGTGGTTTCATTGATTCAGCCGTTCAAGAGTCTTTAGATACAATTGGTGAAGCACTTGCTGCCAACGGTAAAGTATTGGTTACTGGCTGTTTAGGTGTTAAGAAAGACGAAATCATCGAATTACATCCTAATGTTTTAGGTGTTACGGGACCTCATGCTTACGATGAAGTGTTAACACAAGTACACAAACATGTAGCCAAGCCTGTTCATAACCCTTTTATTGATGAGTAATGACTTCCATCGAATTGCGTTTTCTTACAATTTTTCACACAACGCTGACATTTGATAGACAAAAAGCCTCAGGAGCCGAACGCAATAAGTTTTTATAATACCCCCATAAATTACAAAACATAAACTTTAGGGAACAATTATTATGAACAAATCACTTATTAGTACGGTATTACTTTTAGCTTCATCGACTGTTTTTGCAGAAACTGAATATCCTACCAATCCAATATTAAGACCTTTAACATTAACTGATGGCACCATTGCAGTCAGTGGTGCCTTAGCGTGGGGAGAAGAGGAGGATGAAAGACACGCAGCGCTAAATTTAAATCTGGGCTACGGGCTGACTGACAATTTAACGATTGGTTTGAATGGTATTAGTTACCGACTTTTAGCTCGCCCTGACAATGAAGCAGGCTTTGAGTTAGCGGTTGGGTTAGGTTTAAGGGGCTTTCAAGAGTCAACCATTAATGGAGATTCGGTTGCTTATGGTACCGACTTAAAGGGTAAGTATGTCTTTGATAAAAACTTAGCTCTGATTTTTTCTTTAGGTTATGTAAAGTGGGATGAAGAGAAGCTACAAAATAAAGATGAATACCGTTACTCTGTTGGTGTGCAAACCCACTTAGCAAAAGATTGGACGGCTAACGTTAACTATACTTATCGAGATTTAAAAGACTTTCAGCAAAAATCCGCTCATGAAGTTAGTCTTGGTGTTAATTATAATTACAGCAAACAGACCGACATTGGGATGTTTGTTGGCTATTCAAGTTTCGATGCGCAAGAAAATGGTTATCAATATGATAATAATTTTGATTGTGTGGCAGGTGTTTACGCCACCTATCGTTTTTAACTTAACTTAACTTAACTAATTGGGTAACTACCCTTGTTAGTCATATAAAAGTGAGTTGAATAGGCTCACTTTTATCATAAAAACATCTTCTTTTTAATCATCAGTCGTCACTAAGTTATTTTTCTCTTTAACACTAAATTGTTACATTCGTTGGCAAGACACAGCTAATATTCGTTGCTACACTGGCCGATATAAATAAGGATAGCATTATGTGTGGTCGGTTGAATACGACGTTTGATAGCGGTGTAAAAAAGCTTTATACCCACTTAAAAATAAATAAGGTTATCGATAGGCCGATTGATCGTCGCTTTGTTAAAGCAGCAGACACCGTTTCCATTGTGAGGAATGTGGGTGAACAACGCCGAGTAGAAAGTGCTATGTGGTGGTTATTGCTAGATCAAACTGAAAATGACTTTAAACCCTCTCGGTTTACTTCATTTAATACCCGATTTGATAAGCTTAATACTCCCCAAAGTGCAGGTTATCAGGCGTATCGGAGCGCTAGGTGTATTATTGCCGTTAAAGGCTTTGGTGAAACTGAATTTGTCGATAAAAAGCCGGTTCATTACTTTGATATGCAAGCAGAGTCTGGCGGTTTAATATTGGGGGGCTTGTATAGAACATGGCAGCACAATAAAACGGGTGAAATAAAACTCAGTTGCTCGGTGATAACACTGCCCGCACATGAAAAATTAAAACATATCCACAGCAAAGCCATGCCACTGATACTCCCGCAAAATTTATCACTCATAGACAAGTGGTTAGATCCACAATGTGATGAACTTAATCAATTTGAACATTTGTTACAGCCGCGCTTACCTCAGTCTTTGATTGCCCATCAAATTGATAGACCCATGACTCATCAGCCAATTTCTTCGCCGCAAATCATTCCTTATGATTGAGCATATGAAAGTAAATTTAACCGTAGCTGCCCTTTTACTTGTCGAGAGTAAAAGGGCAGAGCATCGTTCTTTATTTATGATTGAAAGTCGATAATACGCTAAGTTATCTGAGATAATTGATAGTAGGTGTAAATAGCGTAAAGGGAACAGAAGGTTTTAGCGTAGAAGCACATTTAAAAGCTGGTGTTGTGTGTTTAATAACCGTTTATTATTTAGACTTAGTTGATGTAATATTCTGAAAAGCCTAAGGTGTTCTTATTGAGAGTATCAATTTTTAAGAAGGGATAGAATGTCTTGTTAATTTTTATTAAAGGTAAAATGAACAGTTGGCTTTTTCCGCTTATTGCGGTGTTAGATGTAAGCGAAATCATCAGCGTTCAACTATTTTAGGCTATTGTTAACATGGACTTTTTTTCTCTAATACTTCTTGTCATAGTTATTCTAATAGTATTATCCATTGTTTGGAGTACGCTGAAAACGGGGATTTCCCCTATGATGAGTTCAAGCAAAGCGTGCAAAACCATGCTTGCTGAAATAGATACGTATGAAAAAGGACCTTTAATTGATCTAGGCTCTGGTTGGGGCACGCTGGTTATAGCTGTTGCCCAAAAACATCCCAATCAGCAAGTTATCGGCTACGAGTTATCTTGGTTTCCGTGGTTGGTTTCAAAAATTTTGAAACACAGTTTACGTTTAGATAACCTTACTCTCTTTCGTAAAGACTTTAAAAACGCTGATCTCAGCACTGCCTCGACCCTAGTTTGTTACCTTTTTCCTGAAGGCATGGTCGCTCTTCAAGAAAAGTTAGTAGATGAAGTCTTTAATAAGGTTACTATTGTGAGTAACACCTTCGCCTTACCTTTATGTCAACCAACAAGAGTCATCAAGCTTAGAGATTTCTACCAAACACCTATTTACGTATATCATTGGCCACCAAAATGAGCTTTGGCTTTATTAAGGCGTAATGACGATATACTATATTCTAAATTTCAGTATCTAGCTGACAAAGCCACTCAATAATGAAAATTAACAATTGGCTGTTTTTATTTCGTTCAACATTTCAGTAAACTTTTAATCTCTCCTTATTGGAGTGTAGCTAAATAGTATTAGTGTGTTTTACCTTTGGAGAATAAATGAAAAATGGATTTGTGGGCGTTTTTGATATTGCGTCAGTAACAAAGACTTTAGCTCTTTGTATTCTAAGTATCGGCTCATATTTGATATATAAGCTCTACCTGTTGTCTAAGCAAATTAATAAACATACAGCGTTAAAAATATCTAAGACTTTTATTTTTATCACAATATTTTTATATATTATTTCGTTTGGCACCCTAATTCACGCACTAGCAAACTGGCAAGAACCCGGTATTTTAAATTTCACCTTAGGTTTTCATATTATCTCATCTATTTTCGATATCACCTGGATAATTATGGTGCGTAATCGTATTAATCTAATTGCAGGCGCTAATAAAGGAGACAAACTTTGGTTAAACCCGTTTATTACATCGTTGTTACATGTGGTTTATATGCAACATAAAATAAATCAAGGTTTGGCTAAAAACGCTACTGAGTATCAACGTTGAAGAGCGACCAAATATGAAAGCCCAAATAGTGTTGCAAAACTATTCAGAATCAACTGTAGAACTAGACGAGTTAATATCTGCAGTTGAAGTACTAATAAACGTAGGCTTCTTCATTATTATTAGTGTGATATTGTTTTTATTAGGTATTATTCTAATTTTTATAGATATAATGAAAATTAGAATAATAAGTTGTTAGCTTAATAAGGGCAGTTAATGGGTGTAGGTGTTAAAAAGTTAGCAGAAGATGATTGTTATTTTACCAGTAAAATCGTTTTATTCGGCGTTGTTGTATTATGTGCACTTTTTGGGCTTGGTCTAAGTCTATTGGTTAGTTTAGTTCTACTTGAGCCATCAACAGGGCAGTGGGCTAATTTATTAAGTTCTATTATTTTCCCTGTACTCGCTTCTGGTTATGTTTTGCATTATTACTATAAGCAGGTCTTTACTCGCGCTAAGTAATACAACCATAGCTTCAAACTAAACCAATAGCTTATTTGTGTGACTTATATTAATCACAGACGCTAACTTGGGTTTGTTCAAATAAGCTTAAATCTTCGAGAATAAGTTCACGTGCCTTTTCCATCGTAATAGGCGCAAAGCGTACTTTACCGCCTTGAGATAACTGACCTAATTTGGCGGTATCAATGGATATAACTGCACCGATTTTAGGATAGCCACCAATTGTTTGACGATCATTCATTAATACTATTGGTTGGCCATCGCTAGGAATTTGCACGGCACCATGACAAATACCCTCTGATAAGATGCCGTTAATATCAGAGACAATTTTTTGACCTTCTAAACGATAACCCATCCGGTCAAAGCTTTTACCAACGCTATATTCACTTGAAAAAAACAATTTTTGCTGTTCTACACTGAAATGATGTTGCTGATAACTAGGAATAATACGCAGCAGTACTTCTTGGCTATATTTAGGTTGGTCTTCTATAGATAAACTAACTAATTGAGAATCTTTTGTTGTTACACAAGGGAGTATATCGTTCGCGGCTAATTTTTTGCCCTTTAATCCCCCGATACCTTCACGGCAAACGGTTGCAGTGCTGCCAAAACTGGATGTTATATTAAAACCACCAGCAACAGCAAAATAACTTCGCATACCAAGGTTAGTAAAACCTAGTTCGACTAAGTCACCGGCTTTCACCTGATAACTGCGCCATAACGTTTTTACTTGACCGTTAATGGTTAATGGCATGTCAGCGCCTGTTACGGCAATAACAGCATCTACTTGTGCAATGATGGCAAAACCACCAACACTCACTTCAATAGCACTAACATTAAGGGCATTATTACATAAGCGGTTTGCCCAGTGAAAAGCCAGCTTATCAATCGGACCACCATTGGTTAAACCGACATTAAAAGCACCATAACGACCCTCATCTTGAACAAGACTTAACATGCCTGGTCGTTTAACAATAAAACCTAAGTTTATTGCCGGTCTTCTTAAAGAAGCTTTACTTTGACTAATCATATGTTGCACCTAATACACCACCTAGTACAAAAAATTCATCTTTGGAAATCGCTTTAAATTTAACCCTATCACCTACTTGAACGGGCATTGTTGGCGTTTTATTGGCGTTAAACATTTCAATAGGGCAAAGACCAATAATATTCCAACCACCGGGAGAAGTACTTGGATAAACAGCTGTTTGCCTGTCAGCAATACCAACAGCCCCTTTAGGCACTTTTATACGAGGAGTGCTTAATCTAGGCATCGCAATACGCTGATCAACTTCGCCTAAATAAGCAAACCCAGGCGCAAAGCCAATCGCATAAACGTTATATTCTTGTTGCTGATGTAGGGTAATTATTTGCTCTATGGTTAAGTCTTTAGATTTAGCCATAGCCGCTAAGTCGGGTCCTGACTCGCTTGAATAATAAACAGGTAATTCGATGAGTGCCCCTTGATTATTATTAATTATTGGTGAGTTTATTAATAGCTTTTGCAATTTGTTAGTGATCTGATGATGGTCGATATTGTGTAAATTAAACATCACTAATATTGAAGCATAAGATGGTATTAAATCAATAATATCATTGCTCATCTCTTGCCTGATCAGCCATTGTGCTTGCTGTACTTTTGCGGCAACTTCATCATTAACGGGTTGGTCAAAATAAAGGATCAAGCTGTTTTCACCGGCAATTTCTATTTTAAATGTTGCTGACATTAACGAACAAGCTCCCTAATAGTGGCTATTGCTTCTACGCCCTCGAGGTTGTCACCGTGCACACACAAGCTGTCTACTTCTAAAGGTAAGCGCTTACCATTAATAGTGATGACACTGCTTTGCTCTTTTAACAGTTTAACTTGTTCGATCATTTTTTCTCTATTATGCACCGCACCTGTTATGTTACGTGATAATAAGCTGCCATCATCGTTGTAGCATCTGTCAGCAAAGGCTTCAGTGAGTATTTCTACGTTAAATTTTTCTGCTTGAGCGCGATGTTTTTTAATATTTGAGCTTGCTTGTATCATTAGCTTAAGTGGTTTGTGATATTGGGCTATGGCTGAAAGTATCGCCTCGCGCACTTCAATATTAGTCATCATGTCGTTATATAGTGCACCATGAGGTTTTACATAGCTAAGCTCAATATCTAAAGACTGAGCAACGCCATCAATAGCCGCCACCTGATATAAAACTAACGCAATAATTTCTTCTGTGGAGCACTTCATTGAGCGACGACCAAAACCAACTAAATCAGGGTAACTAGGATGAGCGCCAACACTAACGTTGTGCTGCTTAGCTAATTGTAATGTTTTTTGCATGACCAAAGGATCGCCGGCATGGAAGCCACAAGCAATATTTGCTTGATCAATGTGCGGCATTACTTTTGCGTCTGAGCCCATATTCCAAGAGCCAAAACTTTCGCCGAGGTCGCAATTTAACTTCATTTCATTTCCTAAAAATATTACCGTATATGCAGTGAAGAATTATGATTACTTTAACTATACTCTGACCAAGCATCGTTATTTTAAATCTTTAGCATGCTGTTAAGTGACAAAGATTAGCCAGCATCTTACTAAATTTTAGGTGTATAAGGCTAATAGTATCTAAATAAGAGAGGCTAGATTACTTAAATCAAATGGCTGAGATAAATATAAAAAGATGTTAATGATACTTTTGGGGAGTGTACAACAATAAAATCAATGCAATAAGACACTTGCCAGTTCAATAAATGATCATTTTTGTGTACTTATTGATCCTACATAATTTATTTTCGCAAGTAATAAGATAAAATGTTATCTGTACATTTCCTTGCATGTGTTAATGTCATTATTTTAGACTTTACCGGCAGTTATGGTCTGTAGTCCTGTTAAGGCAAAGACTTGATTTAATGCTAGGTTTTCAAATAAGTAGTTGCCACAGACATGATAAAATGACGGAGTGTATTGATTACAATCACGGGATGAGTGGCCAGTTGTTTGACGAGCGACTTTACATTAGCAATGCCTGTAAGGTATAAATTGGTATTGTTACCTTTGACCCCAGTAACAAGCAATCGGTCGTTTCTGTTAAAGTTAAAGTTACTGTTAAAGTTAAAAATAAGCTAAGCTTTAACAAGCTAAAGGCTGACTATTGTTATAATTATTAACATACCAATAGATCTACTTACATTCTTATGGGGGGGACCTAATTTCACCGTTGAAATTAGGTAAAAACGATGGTGCTAAATGTCGAATAAATATCTATTATTTATTGTTTTTTCATGGTCACTGCAAGTTGAGGCAAATGACACCATAAACATTGCTTCAGACGAATGGTGTCCTTACATTTGTAATGAAGATGATAAGCCAGGTATATTAATTGAAATCATCAGTGAAATTGCTGAAGCTCAAGACTATGATGTTAGTTTTACCCTTATGCCGCTGGCTCGTTCATTAAGGCTTCTTCAACAATCAAAGTTAGACATGGTCCTCGCTTTAACAAAAGAACACATTGAAGCTTTTGATTTAAGGCAAAGCCAACAAGTTTATGGCGGCTTGTATAATGACTTTTATGTTAGTAACGAAACTCAATGGAAATTTTCTACCATAGAGAACCTTAAAAACTTCATTGAACAGGGCAATATTCTTGGGCTTATTAATGGCTATGAATACGGCAGTGCAGTGAGTGGCCTAAAAGAAACCTCGGGTGAATTTATATTTTTAGCCTCGGGAGATAAGCCGTTATCCAGTGCTTTAAAAATGCTCAGTAAGCAGCGTATAACTGTGCTGCTTGATTCGCGTTTTAATGTTGAATATGAAATTCAGGATAAAAAAATCACTAACTTACAATATGCCGGTACCCAAGGTATATTTGTTCCGCTTTTTATCGGCTTTGCACCAGACACTAAGCTTAAATATATTAGTGCCTTTGATAAAGGCTTAATAAAACTAAGAAAAAAAGGACAACTGTCAAAAATATTGCAGCGTTATGGTATCTCAGATTGGCACTCAAAAAAGTAGCCAGCCAACGGACTAAATAAAACCCTCAGGCAAGTATTTTTACCACTTGTTTACCGGTAAAACCTCCATCAACTTGAATGTGCAGGGCACGAGAAACCTGCTGTGCGTTAAATTCAATTAAGGTAATATCAGGCGTTTGAATACTGCCTTTTGCTAGTGCATCAAGTAATTGATTACTCTTAAAACTCATTTTTTGTTGTGCGCACAAGCTATTGGCTAACCACGCACCAGCGAGTGATACTATGCCGATATTGGGCGCTTTTCTAAACATGAGCTCTTGGTCAATGTTAGGCAAGGGACGCAAGCAAGCAATACGACCACAAAACCTCATCAGCTCAATATTACGCATTGTTGAGTCACCACCAACAGAGTCAAGTACGGCATCAAAACCTTGTGGTCCTAATGCTAGGCGAATTTTTTGACAAAGTTTTTTATCGTGGTAATCAAATATTGCATCAGCACCGAGTTTCTTTACTAATTTATGATTATGCTTAGCAGCCGTGGTAAACACATCTGCACCACGTTCCTTGGCAAACTGAATAGCAAATTGCCCAACAGCACCTGCACCAGCCTCAATTAAAATAGTATCGCCTTGTACTACTTGTAATTTATCTAAAGCAATTAAAGCCGTCATACCGGCACAAGGAAGTGTTGCCGCTTCACTTGCTGTAACATTTTTTGGCACAATAGAAACGGCAAAGTTAGGGACTTTAGCGTACTCACTTAGCACGCCTTGTTGACCAATATTGGCATGCCACATAACGCGGTCGCCAATATTAGGAAACAGGCCTTTTTTAGCTTGAACGACAATGCCAACTGCATCTAAGCCAAGAATATGAGGATATTGCCATTGAGAAAATCCACTTTTAGCGAAATGAGCATCAATAGGATTGAGACCTACATATTCAACCTTAACTAACAGCTCGTGTTCATCGCACTCAGGTAACGGCAATAGCACGTCAGATAAATGGATTTTTTCGTTTGCCTTTTCAAGCACTATAGCTCGCATAGAAGTAGGTTGGTCAATGTTGGGCAATATCTCAGTAGTTAGCATAAAAAAACTCAAACTTTACAAGGTGATTAAACCGTAACTCCACCGACCATTAAAAGCCTGATAGGCACTTACTTTGGCCAGAGATGAAGAAATGGTCGCGTTTACTGCATTTTCTTGGGCTATTAAAACATCCTGCCGCGCATCTAACAACTCTAAGTAAGGAATTTGCCCCTCTTGATACATAGCGTTAGCTTGCATAAAAGCTTGATGAGCAAATTGAAAACGTTTATCTGCAAAGCGTTTTTGTTCAAGGTGCTTTGTCAGCAATTGTAACGATAGTTCACTGTCATTAATAGCCGCTAAAACAACCTGCTGATATTGGCTATAAGCCGCTTCACTTAAATATTGCTGCGCGTCACGTTGCGCCAGTAAAGCTGGATAGCTTAATAATGACCATTGTATTTGTGGCGCGACTTGCCATTGATGCTGGCTATTATTTAATTGACTACTGCCAAGGCTTAGCACACCAACAAAGGCACTTAAACTAATGTCAGGTAACAAGGCTTTACTTGCGGCTACACTTAACGAATTAGCTTGGCTAAATTGATATAAGGCTTGGCTAATATCAGGACGTAAAGCTATAGCCGAACTGGGTTGCGCTAAAGTGACCTCAAAGGGTAAGTCAAAGATCTTTTGTTCATTATTAAGCTTTATATCGCCGCTTAAACGACCGGTTAATAAGGCCAACGTAGATAAATCGTTATATAATGCATAACTTGTTTCAGGTAATAATGCTTGTTGTTGACTTAACTGGGCACGAGTGCGGTTTAAGTCAAGTTCATTAGCAATGCCTTCTTCAACCCTGGCGGAAAGAACCAAGATACTTTTTTTAAGCGCAGCAACTTGCAGACTAATAATCTCTTGCTTTTGCATATTGCCCTGATAACTAATGAAACCTTTAACAACAGACGAAATCACTTCGATTTGCAAGGCGCGTAATTGTTCAGCCTGGCTCATCGCTGATGCATTGGCGGCATCAACTAACGCATTAATACGACCAAATAAATCGAGTTGCCAACTTAAGGCTAGATTAGCACTTGATTGACGACTAATATTATCAGCTATGCTGGTGCGTTGCGCACCAATCTCAAGCCCACCTTGTGGTAGAAAATCACTCTTTTCTACCTTGAGTTTAGCTAAAGCACTTTGCAATTGTAACTGACTTGTTTTTAAGTCATGGTTATTGGTAAGTGCATCTTTAATCAATTGATTCAATTGTACTGAGTTGAGTTGTTGCCACCAATTAATCTCGTCTTGACCGGTCAACTGTGTGGCTATATCAGCATCAGCAATAAAACTTTTCATTAATTGTTGATGCTGTTGCTCATCAATTTTGGTGGCACATCCCGATAATAAGCTGGCGACTAAAACGACACCGACAGTTAACTTGGTTTTTAGCGGTTTAGCGCTAAATTGCTTGGCTTTTAAACTACGGGTAAGTAACTTAATCATTGGCTACTCCTCAACCTTTTTTTGTTTAGTCTTGGTCACTAAAATATAAAATACTGGCGTAAAAAGCAGGCCAAATACAGTCACGCCTATCATGCCTGAGAACACCGCATTACCCATAGCATGGCGCATTTCTGCTCCAGCACCTGTAGCAAAAACTAACGGTAGTACCCCAGCCGTAAAGGCTATCGAAGTCATGAGTATTGGACGTAAACGCAGCTTACATGACTCAATAATAGCGTCAAAGTGAGATAAGCCTTGCTCGTTTTGATCCTTAGCAAACTCTACCATTAAAATAGCATTTTTCGAGGCCAGTGCGACCAGAACAATTAACGCAATTTGGGTGAAAATATTGTTGTCTGAACCAACGAGCCAAACACCTAACAAAGCAGAGAATATAGTCATGGGTACAATGAGAATAATGGCTAAAGGTAAACGCAAACTTTCATATTGTGCAGCTAAAACCATAAAGACTAAAAGCACCACTAGCGGAAAAACATACACCATAGTGTTGCCGGCTAATATTTGTTGGTAAGTCACTTCTGTCCATTCATAAGCAATACCTTTGGGTAGGGTATTGGCCAATATACCTTCTATTGCCGTTTGTGCTTGGTCTGAACTATAACCAGGGGCAGGGCTACCATTAAGCTCAGCACTTGGGTAACCATTGTAATGCATTACACGGTCTGGACCTGTTGTTGGCGTTACGGTTAAAACAGAACCTAACGGCACCATATCACCATGGCGATTGCGCACTTTGAGGTTTAATATTTGTTCAGGGTCTTGGCGAAACTCAGCTTCTGCTTGCGCTTTTACTTGATAAGTACGACCAAACATATTGAAGTCATTGACATAAACTGAGCCTAAATAGACTTGCAGCGCATTAAAGACTTCATCAAGTGGAATTCCTTGTATTAAGGCTTGTTCACGGTCGATATCTATATCCATTTGTGGAACTTGAATTCTAAAACTTGAAAACAGTCCTACCAATGCAGGGTCTTGTCTTGCTTTGTCAATAACTGCCTGTAAGCTATTAAATAACACTTCAAAGCCTTTGTTACCACGGTCTTCAATTTGTAACTTAAAGCCGCCGGTTGTACCTAAACCTTGGATTGGTGGTGGTGTAAATACCGCAACAAAAGCTTCATCTATGGCTGTAAAACGTTGGTTTAATTGCGCTGCAATTGCCATAGCTGATTTACTATCATCAGTTCGCAGAGAAAAAGCATCTAAAGGAAGAAAAACAATCGCACTATTAGGACTATTAGTAAAACCATTGATCGACAAGCCAGGAAAAGCAACAGTATGAGCAACACCTGGTATATCTAGAGCAATTTTTTCCATTTCTCTAACCACCGCATGGGTACGGTCAAGACTTGCTGCGTCAGGTAATTGAGCAATAGCGATAAGATATTGTTTATCCTGTGCTGGAATAAAGCCACCGGGCACACTGCTAAATAACTGTACCGTTCCACCCAAGAGTGCGATATAGGCAACAATAACGATAACACTCATACGCATTAATTTTTTAACCAGCTTCTGATAACCATGGCTACCACGTTCAAAAACACGGTTAAAAGGCGCGAATAACCAACGGCCAAAAAGTTTATTAAGTAGGCGTGTTAATCGATCTGGTTTACTATCGTGTGATTTTAATAACAATGCCGCCAATGCTGGCGATAACGTTAAAGAGTTAAAGGCCGATATTATCGTTGATATCGTAATAGTTAAGGCAAATTGTTTATAAAATTGCCCCGATAGGCCACTAATAAATGCCGTTGGTATAAATACCGCACTTAATACTAAGGCGATAGCGATAATAGGTCCGGTGACTTCTGTCATGGCAACGCGTGTTGCTTCTAAAGGGCTTAGCCCTTTTTCGATGTTACGCTCGACATTCTCAACGACAACAATAGCGTCATCGACGACAATACCTATTGCCAGTACTAAACCAAAAAGTGATAGGGTGTTAATTGAAACGCCAAGTAATTGCATTACCGCAAAGGTACCAATTAACGACACGGGTACGGCAATTAACGGGATAATTGAAGCACGCCATGTTTGTAAAAATAGTATTACCACAATCACAACTAAAACAATGGCTTCAATTAAGGTCGTTATTACTGCATCGATAGAGTCACGGACGAAAATAGTGGGATCGTAAACTATGTCGTATTCGACACCAGCAGGGAAGTCTTCAGATAATAACGCCATAGTTGCCCGTACTTGATCTGATAACTCAATAGCATTAGAACCAGGTCGTTGAAAAATAGGCATAGCTAAAGCAGGTTGCCCGTCTAACATGGCACGCAAGGCATAAGTATTTTGTCCTAGGTCAACACGAGCGACATCTTTTAATCGAGTCAGTTGGCCTTGTTCGCCGACTTTAATAATAACTTGTTCAAACTCTTCAATGTTATCAAGGCGGCCTTTTACATTGAGTAATACTTGAAATTGACTGTCGTTAGCAGCAGGTTGAGAGCCTAAACTACCGGCAGCAACTTGTTGGTTTTGCTCACGTAATGCATTAATAACATCGGTTGCGGTTAATTCACGCGCAGCTAATGCATCTGGGTTAAGCCAAACGCGCATCGAATATTGACCACCACCAAATAATTTTATATCACCAACGCCGGGTAAGCGGGAGATTTTATCTTTAACGTAGAGATCGGCGTAGTTAGATAAATATGCGGTATCATGGCTTTCTTGGGGTGAATATAAATGTACCACCATAGCTAAATCAGGCGATGATTTTTCTGCAACCACACCCAGACGTTGCACTTCTTCTGGTAAGCGAGATAATGCACTATTAACGCTATTTTGTACTTGTACTTGCGCGCGATCTAGATCAGTTCCAAGAGCAAACGTCACCGTTAAGGTCATACGACCATCGCCAGTGGCTTGTGAAAACATGTATAGCATGTTTTCAGTGCCGTTGATTTCTTGCTCAAGTGGGGTTGCCACTGTTTGTGCAATAACCGAAGGGTTTGCCCCCGGGTAATTTGCCGTAACCACCACGGTTGGTGGCACAACACCAGGGTATTCACTAACGGGTAGTTGAAAAAGTGAAAGTCCACCAGCAAGCAGAATGACAAATGACAAGACAGCTGCGAATATCGGGCGTTGTATAAAAAAATGTGAAAAGTTCATGGTTAACTCTTATTCTTCTGACGTTAGTTTTGCCGTTAAACTGGCATCAGCAACAGGTGATAAAGTAAAGGCAATACCAGCACTATCAATGGTGACATTATTAGGTGCGACAGGCATGCCTGGACCTACGCGGGCAGGGCCATTAACAGCAATAACATCTGTTGCTTTTAGCCCGGAAGTAATCGCCTGTAAACTGCCGTAACGCTCACCCAATTTAACCAGCTTATATTGCAAAATATTATTTTCACCAACAGTTAAAACAAAATTATTTTTTAAGTCGGTACCAATAGCGCGTGAAGGCACGATAATTTTTTCGGTAATGGCATTTGCAGCCAACTTGATGCGTGCAAAAGAGCCTGCACGGAGTTGGTTTTTCTCTTCATTAAATACCGCTCTTACCCGCAATGTGCCGGTTGCCGAATTTATTTGGTTATCAATAAAATCAATATAGCCTTGGTAAGCAAACTCACTTTGTCCTACTTTTTGCATCATGACTTTTTGCTGATCGGAGGCACTAATATTAGCAAAATCGCTATTCCAAGTGCGCTCATCAATGTCAAAGTAAGCAAACATCGCTTGGTTAGAAACAATCGTTGTTAGCACACTTTGTCCGGCGATAATGTTATTGCCTTTGGTAATGTTGGCGCGAGAAATAATACCGTCGATAGGTGAACGAATAGCGGTAAATTCTAAATCAAGTTGTGCTGCTGTTAATTGTGCTTGTAATGCAGCGAGTTGTGCTTCGCGCTGACGTAATGTTGACGTGCGAGACTCTGCTTGTTCAGTGGATATCGCTTTTCGTTGAGTTAAACGTATTGCACGTTCTTCTTCACTTTTTGCTTGATCAAATGCAGCTTTTGCACTGTTTACTTGTGCTTGAAGGCTAGCAACAATAGCTAAAAAGGGTCGATCATCTAGTTTAAACAGGAGATCGCCCGTGTTAATTTGCTGACCCTCATCAAAAGCAATCGACTCTATTACCCCTGAAACACGTGGTTTCAAAGCAACTTGCTCGGGAGCTTCTAAGTGGGTGGTATAGGTGTGCCAATTTTGTACAGATTTGACTAGCACTTCTGCCACATCAATCGACTGTAGTTGTTGCTGCTGTGTTTTTTGACTAGGCGCTTCTGAGCAACCTAATAAAGTTAAGCTTGCCATAGCAATAGCTACTGCGATTAAATGTTTATTCATAATAAGACCTCTTTTAATTTGAGCGCAATTTTACGTAACAAACCTGTTGATAAAAACCATAGATTTTGCATTTGATTAGTGCCAAAATGGCACCAATAGAATTGTAATGGTAATAAAATATGGATACGACTAGCCGATTATTGATGTTGCTTGAAGTGGTTGAACAAGGTTCTTTTATTAAAGCGGCTGAAGTACGTAATATTGACCGTTCGGTTATTTCTAAACAGCTCAGCCGCCTTGAGGAACAATTAGGCGTTAGATTACTTAATCGCACTACACGTTCATTTTCCTTAACGGCTGCTGGCGCTGAGATGGTTAAAAAAGCAGCTGAACTTAGAGAGTTACTGGGCGAAACAGTACGAATGGCTGAAAATTATCATTTGGAGCCCCAAGGAGTCCTCAAAATAACGTCTTCTACCTTATTTGGGAAACGTTACTTACAGCCAGTCATTAACGATTTTCAAATGCGCTTTCCGCAGGTTGAAGTAGAATTGCGTTTAGATGATCGTGTTATTGATATTGTCTCAGAAGGGTTTGACCTTGCGTTTCGTATCGGTGAGCCCAAAGATTCGTCGTTAATTGCTCGTAAAATAGCGCGTAATCGTTTGTTAATTTTAGCGACCCCGACATTTATTGCTAATTATGGTTTACCTCAAACTATCGAAGATTTAACGCAATTACCGGCAGCAAGTTACGCTAGCACCTCGTTTAAAGTCGAAGGTGTTCGCTACTATGATAAAAATGGTGAAGCCAAGGAACAAAAACTCAATAGTATTTTTAGGGCAAACGATGCCGAAGTTTTATTGATGAAAACATTATCAGGTAGCGCGTTTTTTGTTGCGCCAGCTTTCGTACTTGATAACGAAGTGAAAGATGGTCGTTTAGTACCTTTATTAACCGACGTTAGATTAATGGAGTATGGCGCTATCTATGCAGTATATCCACATCGCGATCTACCCGTTAGAACGCGATTATTTTTTGATGCGGTTCGTGAGTATTTAGGAAAAGAAATACCTATTTGGGAACGGGCTATTCCTAACTTTGAACAGTTATATACCCGGTAGATATTTGTCTGTGCTATTAAATATTAACCCGCCAATTTTACTCGTTTTATTTGCTTATTTACCTCAGTTAAATTACCTGTCTTAAGCCAAATTCTTGCGCCAGCACTACCAGCGGTTACCGTTAAGGTATCGCCTAATGGCAAACGTACCCAACTATGCTTTTGTAATAAATCACTGGGTGTTTGTAACTCCCCTGATAACACTAAAACTTCAGCCCCTTGAGTCGCGACAATATTCATTACTGCGCTCGGTTCAAAAGATAAAATAGCGACCTCTTCGATTGTATCTTGGTGTAGTGGGATAATTGAAACGCCTAGTATTTCTGTCGGTGTTGCAGACATTTGCTGTGTTTGTAAACAAACATGGCTTCTATCTTCTGGCTGAAATTGCCAAAGTTTTACAAAAATAATACAGCCTTCATCAGAACGAGGTGTATGAGAAGATTGTGGTGGGTTTCTAATATATGAGCCGACAGGGTAGTCGCCGTGTTCATCTTGAAATACACCTTCAAGTACAATAAATTCTTCACCACCGGTGTGAACGTGGGCAGAAAACTTGCTTCCTTTTGCGTATCTTACTATCGATGTTGCTCTGGCCACTTCACCGCCTACTCGGTCTAACGGTCTTCTGTCTACGCCAGGCATAGGTGAAGCTAACCATGCTAATGAGGTACTGTGCACGATAGCTCTTTGTTCAAAGTTAGCTAAAATTTCCATAATCAATCCTATTTTAAAACAGTAAGGGTGAAAGTGAGTCATTTTACATTTAGTAAAAACCTTCATGTAAAATGACTATCAGTCATTTTTTATTTAACGCTTGGACGTTCAGCAACCTTAGCACGCCAATTGAGTAAATGTGTGTATTCGTCGGGTACGGCTATTTTTGCAAAGTCAGCAAAACCAAGACCGGCAAACAGGGTAATATCAGCGACAGTAAAAGCTTCACCTGCGACATAAGTCTGGTTGCTTAAAACAGTGTTAAAGTATTTAAAACCAGCAAGTGCTTTCTCGCCTTGTTTCTTACCCCATTCTTTATTTTGATATGTTTCAAGTTCAGGTCCTAGGCCGTCGGTAGCATGATGAAAATAAGTAGCGACAGCATCAAGTACCATTAATTCAGCTCTTCGTTGCATCATGCTAATAACGGCACGAGATTTTGCCGTTGACCCTGTTAACGATATCCCCTCAAAAGTGTGGTCGATATATTCAATAATAGCAGAACATTCAGCGATGTAAGTTCCATCATCTAATGCCAATACGGGTACGCTGGCTAAGGGGTTCATAGCGATGAAAGCGTCACTTCGATGTTCTTTGTTCATCACATCAACAGCAATAAAAGTGACCTTGTCAGAGGCGTTTTTCTCTGCTAACGCCATGCGGACACGCAATGGGTTAGGAAAACCTTCTACATCATATATTTTCATTTTATATTTCCAATTAATTTGGTTATCGTTGTTTACTTGACTACCTACTGGTAGGTAGTCTGCGTATTTTTAATTATTTTGTCAAATTTTATTTAAAACTCAAGTCTTCTAAAAAATTAAAGTTGCTTTTACAGGTCGAGCTAGCTAATATTTATCTATCAGTAGATAGTTTTTTTTAAAGTTTACATATATGAATAATAAACGTGTGATTATTGTCGGTGGGGGATTAGCGGGTTTATATACCGCTTATCAACTAGAACAGTTGAATATTCCTTATCTTCTTTTTGAAGCAAAAGATGTTTTTGGTGGCCGTATATATAGCGAGCAACCGAAAGTGTATGATGAAAATGAACCATTACATGATTTAGGTCCGACGTGGATATTTCCGCATCATCATCAGATGAAAGCATTAGTGGCTGACTTGCAAACACATTTGTTTGACCAACATATTGAAGGTGCGGTTGTTTATCATGCGGATCAGCATACTCAGCCACAAATTATTGAAAATGGTCAAGGGCCACTTTTACATCGTTTAGCTGGCGGATTATACAAGCTCATTTTAGCTTTACAGGCTAAGCTATCTAAAGATAACTATCAGCTTAGTTGTCAAGTCGAGCAATTAACAAAAGTGCACGATAGCTGGCAAGTGACAGTAAATAATACTAAAGATGACTCGACATCTATTTTTGAAACCGACCATTTAGTTTTAGCTTTACCGCCGCGGATCATTAATGAATTTTTAACACCCATTCATTGGGCAAGTAAAGCTTTAACCGCAGCCCTTGTCGCTGTGCCTACTTGGATGGCAAGCCAAGCTAAGTTTATTGCAACTTATGAAGAGGCTTTTTGGCGAACGAAAGGCTTAGCAGGGCAAGCCTTTAGCCGTGTTGGACCTATGATAGAAATTCATGATGCCTCGGCACAAGTACAGCAAGATTTCGCTTTATTTGGTTTTATTGGGCTTTCGTCACAAGCGATAGAAGGTTTATCTGTAGAACGGGTTAAAGCTTTGTGTATTAATCAACTGAGCTTATTATTTGGTGATGAGGCCCAGCAATACTTACAGTGTTATTTAAAAAGCTGGGGTAATGATCATTATGTTGCCGTTGAAAAAGACAGAGTGGAGCCACCAAATCATCCTTATTTTAATATGAAGGGGTTTGCTGGCGAATTATCCTCATTAAATTTATATTTAGCCGGTAGCGAATTTGCTCAGCAAGAAGCCGGTTACCTTGAAGGCGCATTATTTGCCGCAAATACAACCATTAAGTCATTAAAAAAAGAATTTAATGACCTTAACTAGAGAGAAAATATAATGAGTAAAAGTTCTTATGCTTTATATCACAAGGTTCATTGTCCATATTGCCGACAAGTCATTGCCGCAATGAAAACTAGCAATGTTACGCTTGAATTACGTGACACAGAGAAAAATTTAGCCTTTAATAAAGAGTTAATCGAACAAGGGGGAAAGAAACAGGTACCTTGTTTAAAAATTACAGAAAATGGTCAAGAATCTTGGCTGTATGAATCTGGAGATATTATTAACTATTTGAATAAAATAGCCTAGTCATTGATAATGGATGAAATTATTAAATTTATTTAATAATTTCATCATTTACTTCACCTTCAAATAGCATTTATTTATGAATAAAAAATCTCAAATACTCAAATTAGCTGAAAATAAAGTAAGATCTGGTGGCTATGGTAATTTTAGCTTTAGGGAACTGGCTGATGAAATTGGCATTAAAAGCTCAAGTGTTCATTACTATTTTCGTACAAAAGCTGATTTAGGTGCCGCACTAGCACACCAGTACGTAGATGATTTTTTAGCGTTATTAAATGCTGAGAAAGCAAAGTTAAAGGGCCGTAGTGCGATTAATCTCTATATTAATGCTTTTAAAACGGCATTAGAAAAAGACAATCAAATGTGTTTATGTGGCTTGTTAGGCGCACAGTCTGATGCACTGCCAGAGCAAGTCAACATAGAAATAAAACGCTTTTTTGAATTAAATATAAACTGGTTACAAGCAGTGTATATAGACGAAAAAGGTTTAGCAGTAGACATTGCCAAAACTAAAGCTATTCAGTTATTAGCTACTTTAGAAGGGATGATGATTTTAGCAAAAGTGTTAGACGATACATCGGCTTTTGACAGCCTTACCGACTTTTTTTAGTCATCTTGTAGCAAGTAAATCCTTATAATGTCGTTCACACCGTTGTCATGGTTGATGACTTCCGTCGATAGTACTGACGATAATTTATGGTATCTAAAATAACAGCGATTGATCCTTGTTTTACGCTACAGCGTATTAAAATAATGTTGGCAAATATTCCCCGAGCTGACAGTAATCTATATTTCATTACTTTAATCATGCTAGTTATCAATCACAAATAAAATAAGGTCAGGTATATGCAACGAATTATTAAAAATGGCATTGTTGTGATTTTTAGTTCATTTTTGCTATCAGCCTGTAGTTTTAGTTTTATTTATAACCACTTAGACTGGTGGAGCAATTGGTATCTTGATGATTACGTTACCTTAAGCCAAGAACAGCAAAAAACATTTGATACGACATTTAATGAGCTGCATACATGGCACCGACGAACACAACTCAGTGAATATAGTCGGCAACTTATCACGCTAAAAGACCAAGTAAATCGCGGTATTACCGTAGAAGAAGTCGACGATCAGTTAGTCATCATCAAACAGCATTGGCTTGCAGTGCGAGAGCAAGCAAAACCGGCACTGATATCGTTAGTTCATACCCTGAGTAGTCGCCAAAGAAAACAAGTTGTCGATGAAATTGCCAATAATAATGAAGAACGTCTCGACGACTATGATGAGTTATCTCAAGAGCAATGGCTTAAAGAAACATGTATAGAACGACAAGACCAGTTCAAAAAATGGTTGGGGAAGTTAACTGAAAGTCAAAAAGTTGAAGTATGTCAACTGACCAAAAGTCTAGCACCGACATTTAATCATAGAATGGATTATCGAATAAAATGGCACACAGGTTTAAAGCAGGTATTAGCCATGGGATTAGATAGGCAAGAATATGAAGTGATGTTTACCGAACTTATTTCTGAACCAGAGTCATTAAAGTCTGAGCAACACAAAACATTATCTAAAAATAATAGTGATACCTCTGTAAAAATATTTCACATTATGATGAACAGCTTAACAGATAAACAGTTGAATCGATTTAATAAAAAACTTGATGATTTAATTGATGATTTAAATGAACTGGCTATAAACACTTAGCACCAGATATTGTTTTAAAGCACTTATATAAGACAACTTTTATAAGACAACTTTGCGTTGACGTTGTTATTTTCCTCCGTGTTTAATTTTAATGATCTCTTCTTTGTTGTACCCGCCTGAAAATAAAACTATTTTTTCACATGAAAAGTAAACTTAATCTTGGTTTTATCGTATAACATATATTAATTTATACATATCACCGGTAGTAAGTGCGATTAACGTGCAGACACCAGCAAAAATAATTTAAGAGAGTGCTAAATGAACGATATTAATTCACCACAAAAACCGGTGGAAGTGACCCAAAAACCTGTTGTTTGGGGAATACATTTGATTGTAACCATCGTGATTTTTGCTATTGCTTTTGCAATTATTGCAGCGATGTTTGCTAGTAAACCTACTCCACGGAAATGGGGAGGAGGACCGCCGGCTTCTGTTGGTGTTGAAACAGTACAACTAACGGCTACGGATTACCCTGTTTGGATTGAATCTTACGGCTCAGCTGAGCCTTTAACTAGAACGCAATTAGTTTCAGATGTCAGTGGGCGTGTTATTGAGGTCGCTAATAATATTCGTGCAGGAGCATCATTTAAAGCGGGTGATGTTTTACTGGCGATTGATCCTCGTGATTATCAGATAGAAGTTGATGTTGCAAAATCAACGGTCGCTAATGCTTGGGTAAAATACAAAGAAGAGTTGGCTCAAGCAGATGTCGCTGAGCGCGACTGGAATGTTAGACCCGGTAGTAAAGCGGGTCGTGATTTAGCACTTCGCATTCCACAAGTTGCGGCTGCACTCGCTTCTTATGATGCATCTAAAGCGCAATTGGCGAAAGCCAAACTCAACCTTGAGAGAACTCAAGTTAAAGCCCCCTTTGACGGAAAAATTTTGAAGCAAATGGTTGATTTAGGGCAAGTTGTTAATCCTTCTCAAACTATTGCTGAGATATATTCCACTGATTATATTGAAGTAAGATTACCTGTAAAAGCCCAAGACCTAGCGCACATCTACTTACCCGATGAATACAATGCACCAGGCAACGAGCCTACAGACAACAAGGAACATCAATCTGTTGTTCTTTTTGAAGGTGAGTTAGGTGGTAAAACTTATACGTGGAAAGGTAAGTTAGTACGTAGCGAAGGAGCTTTTGATTCATCTACTCGTATGCTTTACGTTGTTGCCAAGCTCGATAATCCTTTTGTTAGCTCTCCACAACTCCCCGCATTACGTGTTGGGCAGTTTTTAAGAGCAAAGATTGAAGGCACACAATTGAAGAATGTCTATGCTATTCCAAGAAGAGCAGTAAGTCAGAATAATATGATCGCGGTTGCAGAAGATGGTTTATTGCAAAAACGTGCTATTGAACCTTTATGGACAGATGTTGAGTCTGTCGTTATTTCGGCTTCTTCACTTGCTGGCGACATTTATAATTATGCTGGCGCTATTGATTCTACCGATAAGCTTATTTTAACGCCAACGGCCAATTTAGCCGCGGGTACCCGAGTTAAATCATTGAATGACATTAATTCGACAACCAATGAAGAATTAGCTAAAAAGAAAATGACAACACCCGCAAGGAATCAAGAGATACAAGACAGTGATAGTGAAAAGCAAGAAGGTTTACCGGCTTTAAAAAAATCCCCAAGTAATTCATCCACTTCGACTACGGACTAGGAACTCATTATGCATGGTTTAATCGCTTGGTTTGCTCGTAATGACGTTGCTGCTAATCTTCTTATGGTGGTCATCGTTGCTGTTGGACTTTATAGTTTGTCTAACAAAATCCCTGTAGATTTATTTCCTGAATTTGAAATAAATACTGTACAAGTTAGTGCTGTTTTACCTGGCGCTTCACCACAAGAGGTTGAAGAAGGTTTAACCATAAGAGTGGAGGAAGCGATTCAAGATATCGAAGGCATTCGTGAAATGACTTCGCGCTCTAATGAAGGCAGTTCAACCGTGACTGTTGAAGTAGAAGACGGTTTCGACGTTAGAGAAGTTCTCGACGAAATGAAAGTTCGCGTAGATGCGATTAATAATTTCCCTGTTGAAGCTGAACGTCCTTTGGTGACAATGCCTAAGCGTATGCGTGACGCCATTGGTGTGGTGATGTATGGCGATTATGACAGCTTAACATTACGCCGCTTTGCTGAAGATGTTCGAGATGAAATAGCTTCGTTGCCTGGGGTTACTCAAGTCAGTGTTGATAACTCTCTGCGTTTTGAAATATCGATTGAAATACCTGAATGGTCATTAAGAAAATATGATATTACCTTAGAGCAGGTTGCCGACGCTTTACGACGTAACTCTACAGATGTATCCGCCGGTAATTTGAAAACTGAAGGCGGAGATATTTTTATCCGCAGTATTGGTCAAGCTTATAAAGCAAGTGACTTTAGCCAGCTACCGATATTAACTGATAAAGATGGTACATTAATCCGTTTAGGTGATATTGCTGTTTTACGTGATGAATTTGAAGAAACCCCCTTGAGAACAAGATTTAACGGTATACCCGCAATAGAGGTAGAGGTCTTTCGCGTTGGTGATCAAAGTATTATCGAAGTAACCGATGCCGTTAAAAATTATATCGCAGGTAAACAACAAGCATTACCGGTAGGGTTAACGATGACTTACTGGCGCGATCGCAGTAAGTCGATAAAAGCACGTTTAGCTACGCTTACTACAAGCGCTTGGCAAGGTGCGCTATTAGTTATTCTTCTCTTAGCTTTATTTTTACGACCCGCCGTTGCATTTTGGGTGTGTCTTGGCATTCCAATGTCATTTATGGGTGCATTTATATTGATGCCATTTTTTGGTATATCTTTGAATTTAATGAGCCTATTTGCTTTTATTTTGGTGCTAGGTATTGTTGTCGATGATGCGATTGTTACGGGGGAAAATGTTTACGAACATATGCAACGCGGTACTGATCCCCTTACCGCTGCCATTAGAGGTACTCAAGAAGTTGCCGTACCGGTTACCTTTGGTATTTTAACGACTGTTGCAGCCTTTATACCCCTGGCTTTACTTGAAGGACGAGGCAGTTGGTACCAGAGTATTCCTTACGTTATTGTGCCGGTTTTACTCTTTTCATTGATCGAGTCTAAATTGGTATTACCCGCGCATCTTAAACATATTAAACCGCGAACAGGCGCGCCATCGCGGCTAACACGTATTCAAATGGCAATATCTACCTCTTTAGAGACGTTTATTGCTAAATTTTATCAACCAACATTAGCATTAGCGCTGCGCTGGCGTTACGCGACGCTGGCAATTATGTTGTCGTCACTTTTTATAGTTATTGGTGCGCTTTCAAGCGGACAGACAAAATTTGTATTTTTCCCTCGTGTGCAAAGTGAAGTAGCAACAGCAACACTAACAATGCCAACAGGTACCGCTTTTGAAAGTACCGATCGTATTGTTCAACATATGACTACGCAAGCAAAGTTATTACAAGAGAAATATATTGATCCCGAATCTGGTGAGTCTATTATTAAGAATATTTATTCTATTAGTGGTGGACGTAATTCAAGTACGGGACGTGTTCGTGTCGAAACAATCCCTCCAGAAGACCGCAGCACAGATATTGGCACGCAACAGATAGTTGCAGAATGGCGTAAAATGGTTGGACAAGTCGCTGGCGCTGAGCAATTAAATTATCGAGCTGAGATTGGTTGGAATAGACCCGCTATTAATATCGAATTGCGTGGCAAGAATGCTAATGATTTAGCTGAGCTAGGCGATAAATTCAAAAGTAAATTAACGCAGTACTCAGCAGTTTCAGATGTTGAAGACTCAATGTCTGATGGCAAAGAAGAACTACAATTAAAACTTAAGCCCGAAGCAACGTTACTTGGACTTAATTTAAATATGGTTGCAAGACAAGTTCGTCAAGCAGTCTACGGTTTTGAAGTTCAGCGTATTCAACGTGGGCGCGAAGAAGTGCGAGTTATGGTGCGCTATCCTATTGCTGCTCGACAGTCGATTGAGACGTTAGAGCAGATGATGATAAGAGTCGAAGCAGGTCAAGAAGTTCCGCTATGGCAGATTGCTGATATAGTGCCTGGATTAAGTCCTTCGAGTATTTTACGTATTGATCGACAGCGAACACTTTCTATTACGGCTGACTTTAACAAAGAGCAAGGTAATTTGTCTGCGGTACAGGAAGAGTTAGAAGAATTTTTACAACAATCGATAAGTACGTATCCAGGCATGAATTATGAAATGGCTGGTGAAGCTAGAGATCAAAAAGAGTCTTCCCAAGAACTGAAATTTGGTATGTTTGGCTTGTTATTGGTGATTTATATCCTACTTGCTATTCCGTTTAAAAGTTATTCTCAGCCTTTAGTGGTGATGATGGTTATTCCTTTTGGCATTGTCGGTGCGGTTATAGGTCACTGGATAATGGGCATGGATTTAACCTTATTGAGTCTGATGGGGGTCTTAGCGTTATCGGGTGTTGTGGTTAACGATTCACTGGTCCTGGTCGACTATATTAACAAAAAGCGTGCTGAGGGGAGTGCTGTTTTTGAGGCTGTTTATGCGGCAGGTGGTCGTCGCTTTAGGCCGGTTTTACTGACATCATTAACAACGTTTGCTGGTTTAATGCCACTTTTATTTGAAAAGAGTACTCAAGCACAGTTCTTAATTCCGATGGCAGTAAGTCTGGGATTTGGTATTTTATTTGCGACAATCATTACATTATTTTTAGTGCCGATAAATTATTTGATTATGGAAGATATCAAACGCTATTGCGCTCGTTATAAAAATGACATGCGTTGGTTAATACGCAAAGGCGTTGATAAAGGAAAATCGTCATAACGTCAGCCGTTAAACGTTTAACTATGTTGTTGCAATAACATTAAAAAATTGCCAACCTTTCATTAGGTTGGCAATTTTTTTATTTATCATAAAAATTTAACTTCATTATTATCTGCAGTGCTGATTTCTTCAAATTTTATTAAAAATATGCTCAGTAGAGTAAACTGTTTACTTAAAATAACGCTTTGGCTACAATATTTCATCAAGGTTAGCTGTAATACTGATATTTATTAAAATATTTCTTGACCAATCACCCCCCTCAACCCACTCTTTGCCCACGAATTTATTCAAATGTAGAGATTTAATTAGTGAGCCAAGAATTAATGTACGACAAAAATAGCATTATCATTATTATTACCCTTTTTATTTTGATGTTAATTATTAACCAAATAGGCTACAGCTTCGGTTTACGTAATAAAGACGCAGAAAACACCGAGATGAAAAGTCAATCTACGGCTATTCAAGCCGGCATTCTGGGTTTATTGGCTTTGCTGCTGGGTTTCACGTTTAATATGTCGCTGCAACGGTACGATGGACGAAGCAGCGCGGTTATTGAAGAAGCGGGTGCTATTTCAAGAGTAGCCATGCAAGCAAAACTATTGAGTGGTAAAGTAAAAGATGACGTTTTTGATGAATTAGAGTCTTATCTAGCACTACGTATTTCACTGAGCCAAATAGATTTGAGCAATGCAGAGCAACGTATGGCTGTGAACAAAAAGGTCAGTAAATCACAAGCGAAACTGATTGAATTAGCACAACAAGAATTGGAAAATCCAAGATCATTGTTAATTGCCAATGGTTTTTATCAGTCATTGTCTAGCATGATTCAAATTGAAAACAAACGATCGGCTATGCTTAGACTCCATGTCCCCGAGCCGGTATTGTTTTTGTTGTTCAGTGTTTTTGTTACTGTTGGCGGCATGCTTGGTTACAATAGCGGGTTAGGGAAGAAGCGTCCCGCATTTCCCACGATATTATTATTCACCTTAATCATCTTGGTGGTCTTTATTATTATTGATTTAGACAGACCTAAGCGCGGTATTATCCAAGTAAACCAAGATAGCCTGCATGATGCGGTCATGACCCTTCAAGATTATAAAACTGAATAATGTTAACGTTTATTTAAGCTAGGGATAATAAAATTTAATAGCTATTTTGGGTCATTTAATAATGAATAGCTATTAGATATTCCCCTTTAAAAGGACAAAGCACCAAAGCTTCGGCTACAATCTCACCTTATATTTGTTCGAAAATATCGATACTAGTCCTGTCGATACCAGTCTACCTAGCTAAGCGCTTTATAGGGATAATAAAGACTATAAAAGTTGATAACGACCAAGCTCTTAAAATATTATTTATTTAAAAACATCGCCTTGCAAACTTTCTCCTGATTTTTCCTCAATATATTCCTCGATCATTTGTCGCACTTTCTGATACGCATTAACATCATCTAATGCAGCCAGTTTTTCAAAGTTCGCCTTTTTATGATCAATGAATACTGTAAGTCTGGCTGTTGTTTTTACCACCTTTAATGTTTGTATAGCGACATGTTATTTTCATTATCATTTAATTAGAATTGTATTGTCTTTTAATTGGAATATAATTGTCGTTTTGTTGGCTGTCGTGTGAAATATTAACCGATAAATTACGCTTATATATTGATGATATTTACCGATATTTATTTTATGTAAGCAAGACATGCAGATAAACCCCCAACATACTTATATTATGGCTGTTCTTAATTTTCAGCCTTTAAAAGCGTTAGCCACAGGCTTTTTTTGATGGTGGCCGTTGCCTTGTATTATCTTTGCTTACTCTGTCAAAGGAATATCTAATGCAGCGCTGCTCGCTGAGATAAAACGTTTTTTGACAAATTTTAAATTAACTCAGAGAAATATCGTGAAAAAACTAATAACGACTGTATTGCTGCTCCTCTTTGCAACACCTGCTTTTGCCGCTGGAGCCGGTGAAATTGATCTCACTAACACTATTGCAGGATTTACTGCATTAACGATTTTTATTATCGCTTACCTACTGGTTATTAGTGAAGAGTTTCTTCATCTGAGAAAGTCAAAACCGGTATTGGTCGCGGCTGGTGTCATTTGGCTGATTATTGGTTGGATTTACACCCAACACGGCATTCCTAAAGCGGCAGAAGAAGCTTTTAATCATAATTTATTAGAATATGCTCAGTTATTATTATTTTTATTAGTCGCGATGACTTATATAAATGCGATGGAAGAGCGAGGGGTGTTCGATAGCTTACGGGTTTGGATGATTTCTAAAGGGTTAAGTTTACGCAGTTTGTTTTGGGTAACAGGCATGATGGCATTCGTTATTTCTTCATTTGCTAATAATCTAACGACGGCAATGTTGATGTGTGCCATTGTCCTTAAAGTGGCTCCTAAGGACCTTAAGTTTATTAACATTGCCTGTATCAATATAGTGGTAGCCTCTAATGCTGGCGGGGTGTTTAGTCCATTTGGGGATATAACCACTTTAATGATATGGCAGGCAGGCTTAGTTAAGTTTGAGCAATTTTTCGTACTATTTATACCTTCGCTGGTCAACTTTTTAGTCCCTGCTATTATTATGAGCTTTTTTATCTCTAATGAAAGATCAACACCTATAACCGATGAAGACTTCATGCTAAAACGTGGCGCGAAGCGAATTATTTTCTTATTTATACTCACCATCGCTACGTCAGTTGCCACCCATAGTGTTGTTAACATGCCACCCGTGTTAGGAATGATGATGGGCTTAGGTTACCTCAAGTTTTTAGGGTTTTATTTAAGAAGAAGCCTTCCTCGTTCATTAGATAAAAAACGTACCTTAGCAACTATCCGTCATGATGAAAAAGCCCTGAAAAGGTTAGGTAATATCGTTCCTTTTGATATTTTTGAAAAAATAGCACGCGCAGAGTGGGATACCTTACTGTTTTTTTATGGGGTTGTTATGTGTGTTGGTGGCCTCGGTTTTATGGGCTATTTAAGTTTAGTATCAGACTTATTATATACCAACTGGGATCCGACCTATGCCAATATTGCTGTCGGCGTACTTTCAGCCATTATTGATAATATCCCTGTTGTTTTTGCTGTCTTAAGTATGAACCCCGTGATGGATTTACAGCAATGGTTATTAGTTACAATGACCGCTGGGGTAGGGGGAAGTTTACTGTCGGTTGGCTCTGCGGCGGGTGTTGCTTTAATGGGGCAAACGAAAGGCAAATACTCGTTTGTTGGCCACCTTAAATGGAGTTGGGCTATCGCTTTAGGCTATAGCGCCAGTATCTATGTTCATTTTTTAATTAATGGCTAAGTAATCTGGAACACCTTTAATGTAACTGCTTTATATTAAAGGTGTTTTCTTAGGATATTGATCCACTATTAGGCCGTGCTTGGCCCCGCTAAACAAAGTAATAATTCCCGCACGACTTTCGCCGCAAAAACATCACTATTTCCTGTACTGTCAATTTTAGGCGCTAACTCGACTACATCGCAGCCAACAAAATATTTAGATCGCAATATTTTACATAAGCTAATCAATGAATGAAAATCTTCTCCGCCTGGTTCAGGTGTTCCGGTACCTGGAAAAAAGCTTGGATCAAAATAATCTAAATCTAAGGTTAAATAAATAGGTGTATCTTGTGCAATAGCGTCAACACTGGCAAGAAATTCAGCTCTGCTTTTTTTGAGTGTTTGATGTGCTTTCATCCATTGATATTCTTCACGAGTACCTGAGCGAATACCGTATTGTATTAGCTTATTATCTTTACCAAAATGATCGGTAATACGCCGGATAATAGCAGCATGGGAATAATGATATCCTAAGTAACCATCGCGTAAATCAGCATGTGCGTCGAGATGCAATATGATTAAGTCAGGGTATTCGCTCAAATACTTCTTTATTGGAGCGTAAGAAATAGAATGTTCGCCGCCTAAGGTGACAATGCGAATATTATTTTCTTTTAAAGCAACATTTTCAAATAAGGTGTTAAAAGCATCATTAGCATTACTATAGGCGTTTTCTATATCAGCTTGACAACTTTGTTCATTAATAGATAAATCAATCGGTAAATTACCTAGATCAACAAATGAAATATCTTCAAGGTCTGCGTCTAAATACGGAGAATACGATTCAATACCATCAGAAACGGCTCGAAGTGCGTTAGGCCCATCTTTAGTGCCTTTTCTAAAGCATGCGGTACCATCAAACTCAAAGCCGATGATGTGGCTGGTATTTTGAAAAATACCTCGCTTATCTTTAGCTCCTTCAAAAGGTGTTGGCGGGGATATTAAACCCACATTAATTTCTTTAACCATATTCATCGAGTCGTGATACCTAACGGCAATATTTTCTTAATTATCCAAAATAAAGGCTAAATGTATAGTTTTATTTATAAAATATAGTGTTGTGAATAAAAGTAGGGCTATTGGATGGCAAGCTTGTTGTTTATTTTTTAGATGTTAGCTACATTATTTTATTGATAAAAATGAAATAATTTGTAAAATGACGCACTATTTTTTTAATGAGGAGTTGTTATGTTTTTTGAGGGATCAGAAAAAAAAGCTGAAATCTTAATCGATGGTAAGCAGCTTTCTTTACTTAACGATATTGACGACGAATTTTGGTCAGCATTAGTTAATCGTAGTCAAGCTCAAATACTATCTTCGATTGAAAATGAGTATTGCAAAGCTTTTTTACTGTCCGAGTCGAGTTTATTTGTCTGGTCAGATAGAATATTAATATTAACTTGTGGTGAAACGCAGTTAGTTAAAGCGGTAGAGTTTTTTATTCAAAAATTTGGCACAAAAGTGATTAAACAGCTCACTTATCAGCGAAAGAACGAATATTTTTCAAACGCTCAGCCTAGCTGCTTTGGTGATGATATCAAATTAATTAATCAATATTTACCGGGTAAGGCTTATCGTTTTGGTGAAATGGACAGTCACCACAACTACGTTTTTCATTTAGATAACGACTTTACTGCTGATACTGATGACATTACCTACGAGTTACTCGCCTATCAAATAAGTGAGCAGGCTTCGAAACATTTAACACAAGCTAATTTGTCAGCTGAAGAAATTCGTCAGTTTTTGTGTATTGATAGTATTCTACCTGGCTTTATTATTGATGACTTTGTCTTTTCTCCTTACGGTTATTCACTTAATGCGATTAACGAACAGCAATATTTAACCATTCATGTGACGCCTCAAATGGACAGTAGTTATATTAGCTTTGAATCGAATATAGATTTACTTTTGCTTGCGCCAAAACTTTTAGAGATACTGGCACCAAAATCTTTTGATTTAATGAGCTTTAATGAACAAGCTTTTGAGCAAAAATTAAGGGTGTTAATTCCAACACAATATGTGAGT